>JANOGH010000274.1:0-6710 GCA_031414075.1 Betaproteobacteria bacterium
GGCAACCTATGCCAAGGTTGCCAAGCGCATCATTCCGTTCCTGTTCATTTGCTACATCGTCGCTTTTCTGGATCGAGTCAACGTCGGATTCGCCAAGCTGCAGATGGCGCCTGACCTGAATTTCAGCGACACGATCTACGGCTTTGGCGCCGGCATCTTCTTCATCGGTTACTTCATCTTCGAAGTCCCCAGCAACGTCATTCTCGAAAGGGTGGGCGCCAAGATCTGGATCGCGCGGATCATGATCACCTGGGGCATCATCTCTTCGGCGTTCATGTTCACGAACGATATCCACTGGGGCGTGATCGCGACGATGTTCAATTGCACCGACGCCGAGTTCACGTTCTACTTCCTGCGCTTTTTGCTGGGCGTGGCGGAAGCGGGCTTCTTCCCGGGCATTATTCTTTATCTGACCTACTGGTTCCCGGGTCCGCGCCGCACCAAGATGATCGCGTTGTTCATGACCGCGATCGCCATCTCCAACGTGATCGGCTCGCCGGTATCCGGGGCCATCATGCAGTACATGGACGGCGTTTACGGCTGGAGGGGCTGGCAGTGGTTGTTCGTGCTTGAAGGATTGCCTTCCGTCCTGGTCGGCTTTCTGGTATTCGTTCTGCTGCCCAATGGCCCGAAGACCGCCAAATGGCTGACACCCCAGGAGAAGGACATGGTGCTCCAGCGCATCCAGGAAGACGATGCGTCGAAATCCGATCTCGGGAAGAAGCATCATTTCCTCGACGCCTTCAAGGATTACCGCGTCTGGGCGCTGGCAGTGGTCTATTTCTGCGGCGTGGTATGTTTCTATGCCGTGAACTTCTGGATGCCCACCATCATCCAGGAACTGGGCATCGCCAAGACTGATTTCCTGCGGGTTGGACTGATCAGCATGATTCCCTGGGGCCTGGCCGCGGTGGCGATGGTCCTGTGGGGCGCGCATTCGGACCGCACGGGTGAGCGCCGCTGGCACGCCGCCGGCGGGTTGCTGGTCGGCATTGTCGGGCTCATCGGTCTGGCGCTCGTCGGCCACGACCCCATCACTTCCATCATTGCGCTGAGTCTGGTGACGGTCGGCATCTTGTCATGGGTGGTGACATTCTGGTCGCTGCCCACAGCCTTCCTCTCCGGGACGGCGGCCGCTGCGGGGATTGCATGGATCAATTCCGTCGGCAATCTGGGCGGGCACTTCGGTCCGGACCTGATCGGGCGCATTCGCACCGCAACCGGTGGAGCCAGCGAGGCGGCTTTCTATACCCTTGCGGGCGTGGCATTGGTCGGCGTCATCATCATCCTCGTGCTGCCGAAAACGCAGCCTAAAGCCGTCACCCAGCTGCAGCACTAAAACGCGATCAGGCAACGAATAAAGAAAGCCCGCTTGGGCGGGCTTTCTTTCATGGCGCTTCGGTCTGGCTACTTGCTCAAACGTTGCGCCATCGCCAGCAGTTCGTCGCCGCTGAATACCGGCAGCGAGCAACGATTCTGCGCGCATACGTAAGCGGCCGCCCTGGGCAATTGCGGATATTGCACATCCGGATTCGGCATCGGGCCTTCGGCACGATCCCACCATTCGACACGCTTGTAGCCTTCCGGATGAGCCTGTGCCTTGACGAAAAGCGCCTGCGCCGCAGGATCGGATTTTGCGCCGACGATGGTGAGGTGGGCCGGCGTGCCGGCGAGTTCCGCATCCGCAATCAGGATACCGGCCTCGGTTCGGCGCTTCAGCGCGACTTCACGCGTGACCAGAAAGCGCATCGCGTATTCCGCGTGTACGCGGTATGCGTTGTTGCCGGTGTAGCGCGTCAGCAGGTTGGCGAAGCGCGCCATCATGATGTTCTCGTCGGTCTGGGGCAGCGGTGCGGGCAGGCCGCCGGTTGCCGCCGCGGTTTTGTAGCCCGCGGCGGCGCCGGCGAAGCGAGCGTGAATGAAATGCTCGGCGTTTTCGGCATGCCGCAGCCATTCGCGCTCGCCGGTCACCTGGTAGAGCGCCAGAAAGCCGCGACCCATCGCCAGTGTATCCTCGAGATACGGGCCGGCAGCATCGGTTTCATCGTGACGAAAGCCCCCGGCCGCAAGCGAGCGCTTGGCGAGCACCCAGCGTGCCGCGGTCACGGCGCCCCGCAGTACCTCTGCATCGCCGCCAGCCGCGAAGTACGCGGCCAATCCCTGGATCATCCAGCCGTTCTCGCGCGCGTACAGATGGGTATCGATCGCAGGCATGCCGCGACCGCGGCGATCGGCATCGGACAGCGCGAAATAATCTTCGCTGTGACGGCCCTTGACGAGATCTGCATCCTGGCTCACGTAGAAGGCACCGTCCGGCGCAAGCAGAAATCCGCTCGTGTAGTCGTAGATCTTCTTCGCCGCGTCGAGGTAACGGCGATCACCCAGCGCCAGCGCTGCCAGAGAATACAGGCGCATGTGCTCGGCCTGCACGAACATGATTTTTTCGTAGTGCGGGTGCTTCCAGTCGCCTTCGGTCGAGTACTGATAAACGCCGCCCCATACCGGATCGATGAGATTGAGCGATCCGGCAAGGGTCTGCGCCGCCATCTTGCGTGCTTGCGGGTCGCCGTTCCTGGCGAGCATCAGCGCGTACTCGACGCTGTCCCGGTCCATGAATTTCTGCTGTTGGCGCAGCCCGCCGAGCTTGAAGTCGTGACTGTCGACAAAGCCCTTTTTGAGCGTGCGGCGCAGGTCGTCAGGCAGCAATGGGCTGCTCGAATATTGTTTCGGCGGCTCGCTGTCGCGGTATTTGACCGGCGTCGGATCCTTGACGATGGCGGCCAGAAGTGCCGCGAAACGCTGCGGCGGCACATAGCCCGATCGTTTGACGATCTCCTTGCCGTCGGGCGCGAACACGATGGTGGCCGGCCAGCCGTAATCCTCGTAGCGGCGCGACAGATCCGGACGCGCATCCTGGTCGACCCTGACCGCGATATAGCGCTCCCGGATCAGTTTCATCACGGCATCGTCGTGATAGGTTTGCTCATCCATCACATGGCACCAGTGGCACCAGACCGCTTCCAGATCGAGCAACACGAATCGATTCTCTTTTCTCGCTTGCTCGAAAACGGCTTCGGACCAGGGCTGCCAGGTGATGCTCTCGGCGGCGCAAACCGTGGAAATCAATGTCAGAATGATGCAAAGAATCCGACGGACCCGTCTGTCCATGAACTATCCTCCGTGAGTTGATGTACGGAGCCGGGGTGCGAATGGATTTCTCCCCGATCCGCAAGCGGATACCCGTGCTCCCCCTGAATTGCCGTGGTTCCAAGCGCACCGGTGCGTGAGTCGCACGCGCCTGATTGATCTTCAAGGCCAAATCGGTATAATCCCGCCCTTCCTTGCCTTACCGGGTCCGCATCCCGGAAGGCTTTCTGCCCTACCGGGGATTTACCTGAAGGGGCCCACCCACAAGGAGACTAATCAATGCGGCATTACGAGATCGTATTCATCGTTCATCCCGACCAGAGCGAGCAGGTCCCCGGGATGATCGAACGCTACCGCCAGATGGTGACATCGCGCGGAGGGCACATCCATCGGCTCGAAGACTGGGGCCGCCGTCAACTGACTTTCCCGATCCAGAAACTGCACAAGGCGCACTACGTGCTCATGAACATCGAGTGCGACCAGTCCGCCCTGGACGAACTCGAACATGCGTACAAGTTCAATGATGCGGTATTGCGCCATCTGATCGTGAACATGACGCGCGCGGCGACCGAGCCTTCCCCGATGATGAAGGAAGAGAAGTCGCGCACCGTGGTCGGCGAAGGCGCCAGGACCGATAGCCCCAGGGCCGACAGCCCCTCACCCGAAGTCAGCGAAAAGCCCGCTCCCGCAGAGACCGCTTAGGTCCGGGTGAACCGCAACACGACAGTTTTGAGCGGAACTCTGCTCGGGCGCGAAGAGCTTCGACATACGCCTGCCGGGATGCCCGCCCTGAATTTCAGGATAGGCCACGCTTCCGAGCAGATCGAAGCCGGCAGGTCGAGGAGCGTCAGCCTCGAGATCGACGCGGTGGCGCTGGGCGAAGTGGCCGAGAAACTGAGCCGGATGCCGCTGCAGGGCGAATACAGCTTCGAAGGCTTCCTGGCCCTGCGCAGCAAGCGGTCGAGACTGCCGGTGTTGCATGTGAACAGTTTTGAATTGAATCGAGGATAGCTCAATGGCACGTTTCGGAGGCAGTAAAGGCAAAGGCAAGGACAAGGGCAAAGAACGCAGCAATCGTCCGTTGTTTCGTCGCCGCAAGTTCTGCCGCTTCACCGCGGAAGGCATCAAGGAAGTGGACTACAAGGACGTTGAAATCCTCAAGGATTTCATCAACGAAAACGGCCGCATCATTCCGGCCCGCATCACCGGCACCAAGACGCACTTCCAGCGACAACTGTCGGTGGCCATCAAGCGCGCGCGTTACCTGGCGCTGCTGCCGTATACCGATCTGCACTGAGGAGCGCGGACATGCAAATCATCCTGATGGAGAAAGTGCACAACCTCGGCCAGCTCGGCGATGTCGTCAAGGTCAAGGACGGCTTCGCCCGCAATTTCCTGATCCCGCAGGGCAAGGCCAAGCGTGCGACCGAAAAGGCGATCGAGGAATTCAAGGGACGCCGTGCCGAGCTCGAGGCCGCCCATGACAAGACGCTCGCGCTTGCCCGGGAGCGCGCGGGCAAGCTCGACGGCCTGATGATCCAGATCACGCAGAAGGCCGGCGTGGATGGCCGGCTGTTCGGTTCGGTGACCAACTATGATATCGCCGAGTCGCTGAAAGCCCAGGGTCATGAAGTGACCAAGGCCATGGTGCGACTGCCCCAGGGGCCACTCAAGCAGGTCGGAGACTATCCCGTCACGCTTGATCTCAACGCCGACGTCACAACGACCATTACGGTCTCGGTTCTGGGCGACACTTCGAGTTGATTCGCTGGTGCTCGTCAAGAAAAAAAGGGCTGTGAAAACAGCCCTTTTTATTTTTCTTCTTGCGCGCCTCCCCGGCTTCCGAATAATAGCTAGCGTCACATCGGTTCGCGCCACCTTTTCGCTTTTTCAACACCTCCAAATCCCATGGCGCAGTTCGCTATGCAACGCGTCGGCGTCGCCGACACGCAGGTCGAGTTCATCAAGCTGCCGCCGAATTCGGTGGAGGCGGAGCAATCGGTGCTCGGCGGGCTGCTGCTCGACAACGCCGCCTGGGACAAGATCGCCGACATGATCGGCGAATCGGATTTCTATCGGGCCGATCATCGGCTTATCTACCGGCACATCTCCAAGCTGATCAGCAATTCAAGGCCGGCCGACGTCATCACCGTCTCCGAAAGCCTGGAGAGCACCAAGGAGCTCGATGGCATCGGCGGGCTCGCCTACCTTGGCGCGCTGGCGCAGAACACACCCACGGCCGCCAACATCCGGCGCTATGCGGAGATCGTGCGCGATCGCGCAGTGATGCGCAAGCTGGCCGAGGTCGGCACCGAAATCGCCGAGACGGCTTACAACCCCATGGGCAGGGAAGCGGGGCAATTGCTCGACGAGGCGGAATCCAAGGTGTTTGCGATTTCGGAGGAGGGCGCGCGCGGCAAGCAGGGTTTCCTGGACATGCAGCCGCTGCTCACCCAGGTCGTGGAGCGCATCGACATGCTCTACAACCGGGACAATCCTTCGGATGTGACGGGCGTGCCGACGGGATTCACCGACCTTGACAAAATGACTTCCGGACTGCAGCCCGGCGAACTGGTGATCGTGGCCGGTCGCCCGTCGATGGGGAAAACGTCGCTCGCGCTGAACATGGCCGAGCACGTCGCGCTGGAGTCAGGCCTGCCGGTTGGCGTGTTCTCCATGGAAATGAGCGCCACGCAGCTGGTGATGCGCATGTTGGGCAGCGTCGGCAAGCTTGACCAGCACAAGGTTCGCACCGGTCGCCTGGCCGACGAAGACTGGCGCAAGCTGACCGATGCCGTCGGCAGGCTCAACGAAGCGCCGATCCATATCGACGAAACCGCGGCGCTCAATGCCCTCGAACTCAGGGCCCGTGCGCGCCGCTTGCACAGGCAGTACGGCAAACTGGGCCTGATCGTGGTCGACTACCTGCAGCTGATGTCGGCGAGCACCCAGGGCGAAAATCGCGCCACGGAAATCTCGGAAATATCGCGCTCTCTGAAGGCGCTGGCCAAGGAACTCAACGTTCCGGTCGTCGCGCTGTCACAGCTCAATCGCAGCCTCGAACAGCGCCCGAACAAGCGGCCGGTGATGTCCGACCTGCGCGAATCGGGTGCCATTGAGCAGGATGCCGATCTGATCCTGTTCATCTACCGCGATGAGGTCTACAACCAGGACTCGCCCGAAAAGGGCAAGGCTGAAATCATCATCAGCAAGCAGCGCAACGGCCCGATCGGATCGGTGACCCTGGTGTTCCAGGGCGAATACACCCGCTTCGCCAATTTCGCCGATCCCGGCCGCTTCTGATCTCCTGCGTAAACTGTTACGCCCTTCGCCGCCAAGACGCCAAGAGCGCCAAAGAAACGCGACGAAAGACCGGGGCGTTCCAACCGTTAAATTACACCCGATATTTCGGACTGGCTGTAAAGGAAAAGCTCGGCAGGTATTCCTCCGGTTTTCTTTGCGTGCCTTTCTTGGCGCTCTTGGCGTCTTGGCGGCGAAGGGCGTAACAGTTTACGCGGGAGATCAGAAGCGGCCGGGATCGGCGAAATTGGCGAAGCGGGTGT
>JANOGH010000275.1:0-4564 GCA_031414075.1 Betaproteobacteria bacterium
CACTGGAATGCCGACGCGAACCAGGAATACTGATTGAACCTTGAACCACGGAGGACACGGAGAGCACGGAGAGCACGGAGAAGAGCGAGTGAGAAAAGGGACTTTTGGTTCGATGCGGCCAGATCAAGCGGTTAATACTACCGCTCTGTCGGCGAGTCCTGTCTCTGGTCTTGTTGACGTTCTCCGTGCTCTCCGTGTCCTCCGTGGTTCAAGAACTAGGAGTGTATAGATGAGTAAGCCGGGGGAATCGCACAAACGCATGCAGCTCGAGGAAAGCGCGGGCTTCGACCGCAAGATCATCGATTACGTCCATCACGCATCGGCGACCGGTCTTTACGAAATCCGCGGCCTGGGTGCGAAGCGCCACGTCCCGCACTTCGATGACCTGGTCTTTCTCGGCGCGTCGCTGTCACGCTATCCACTGGAAGGCTATCGCGAGAAATGCGTGACCAGGACCGTGCTGGGCACGCGCTTCGCGAGCAAGCCGGTGGAACTCGCCATTCCGATCACGATCGCCGGCATGAGCTTCGGTTCGCTCTCCGCCAACGTCAAGGAAGCGCTTGGCCGCGCGGCCAGTGAAATGGGCACTTCGACCACCACCGGCGACGGCGGCATGACGGAGGAGGAACGCCGGTCTTCGAAGACGCTGATCTATCAGTGCCTGCCTTCCCGCTATGGTTTCAAGCCGGATGACGTGCGCCGCGCGGACGCGATCGAAATCGTGATCGGCCAGGGCGCCAAACCCGGTGGCGGCGGCATGCTGCTCGGTCAGAAGATCAATCCGCGTGTTGCGAAAATGCGCGTGCTTCCGGAAGGGGTGGACCAGCGCTCGGCATGCCGCCACCCCGACTGGACTGGACCGGACGATCTCACGATCAAGATCCAGGAACTGCGCGAGATAACGGACTGGGAGAAGCCGATCTACGTGAAGGTGGGCGCGACGCGCACTTTCAACGACGTGAAGCTGGCGGTGCATGCCGGTGCCGATGTGGTGGTAGTCGATGGCATGCAGGGTGGCACTGCGGCAACGCAAACGGTATTCATCGAACACGTCGGGATTCCAACGCTGGCCGCGGTGCGGCAGGCGGTGGATGCGCTGGAAGATCTGAACATGAAGGACAAAGTGCAGCTCATTGTCTCCGGCGGCATTCGCACCGGCGCCGACATTGCCAAGGCGCTGGCGATGGGTGCCGATGCCGTCTCTATCGGACAAGGTATCCTGCTCTCGCTCGGCTGCAACAGCGACACCTATGTGCAGAACGGTGTGCATCATTCGGCCGTCGGCGATTACGATAAATTGGGTACGGCGCCCGGCTTCTGTCATCACTGCCATACCGGACGCTGCCCGGTCGGGGTGACGACGCAGGATGCCGTGCTGGAACAACGGCTCGAACCGCTCGTCGGTGCCCAGCGCGTACGCAACTATCTCAAGACACTCAACATGGAACTGACCACCATCGCGCGTGCCTGCGGCAAACAGAATGTGCATCATCTCGAACGCGAAGATCTGGTGGCACTGACGGTCGAGGCGGCGGCGATGGCGCGACTGCCGCTGGCCGGTACCAACTGGATTCCGGGTTCGACGCGCGCATGAGATCTGCCTCGATGGAAGATCGGCAATCGAAGGAAGGGCTTCCGGCCGAACAACGGCCGGGCTCGGTAGCGACGAGCGGAAAATCGCTGGATCGTTTTCTGGGCAACGTCATTCGCGAATTGAGGCTTAAAGACAATCTGACGATAGCGGAGGTCGCGGCCCAGGCCGGGATCTCGCGCGGCATGGTGTCCAAGATCGAGAACGGCCAGGTCTCCACCAGCCTGGAAACGCTGTCGAAGATCGCGCAGGCCCTCGGTGTATCGCTGGCCCATCTGTTCCGTCATTACAACATGCCTTCCGGCGGCGCCCAATTGGTAAAGAACGGTGCCGGCATGGAGGTCGTTCGCCGTGGAACCAGACGCGGACACACCTATCATTTGCTGGCCTACGATCAGGGGCCCAGGAAAGCGTTCGAACCTTTCCTGATCACCATGGACGATGCATCGGAAGTTTTTCCGACCTTCGAGCATCCCGGTACCGAGTTCATCTACATGCTCAAAGGCAGGATCGAGTACCGCCACGGACAGCAGACCTACCTGCTCGAACCGGGCGATTCGCTCACTTTTCGCGGCGACATTCCGCACGGGCCCGAGCGGCTGATCGAGCTTCCGATCCACTTTCTGTCCACCATCATCTACGGCAGCCAGGGCGACGAGTAGTTGCCAAAAAAACGGGCGCCCGAAGGCGCCCGAAGAAGGGTAAGCGAACTTACCGGAGGAGCTTACATGTGATACGCCTTCTCGCCGTGCAGGGTCGAGTCCAGACCTTCGCGCTCCTGGTCTTCCGGCACGCGCAGGCCGATGACAAGATCGGTGATCTTGTAGGAAATCGCGGCCACTACACCAGACCAGACCAGCGTCGTGCCCACGCCCCAGGCTTGCGAGACGAACTGCGTCGCCATCGAATAATCCGGCGCAACCGCGTTGGCAACGTAATCGTAGACCCCGGTGCCGCCCAGCGACGGCGCGCAGAATACCGCGGTGCCGAGAGCGCCGGTGATTCCGCCGATGCAGTGCACGCCGAATACGTCGAGTGAATCGTCGTAACCGAAGACGCGCTTGAGCCAGACCACTGCCCACAGGCAGATCACGCCGGCGATGATGCCCAGCACGATGGCACCCATCGGGCCGACATAACCGCAAGCCGGCGTGATCGCGACCAGACCGGCAACCGCGCCCGATGCAATGCCGAGCATGGTTGGCTGACCGCGCACCGACCATTCCACGAACATCCAGGCCAGCGCGGCTGCTGCAGTTGCGAGCAGCGTATTGACGAAGACCATGGCGGCGAAGCCGTTGGATTCGAGGTTGGAGCCGACGTTGAAACCGAACCAGCCGACCCACAGCAGCGAAGCGCCGATCATGGTCATGGTCAGGTTGTGCGGCGGCATGGCTTCCTTGTTGAAGCCGATGCGCTTGCCGATCATCAGGCAACCGATCAGGCCGGCGATCCCGGCGTTGATGTGCACGACGGTGCCACCTGCGAAGTCGAGCGCGCCTTTCTGCCAGATGAATCCGGCCGTGGCCGAAGCCTTGGCTGCGGCATCAGCCGATGTAAACGCATCGGGACCGGCCCAGTACCACACCATGTGAGCGATCGGCAGGTAGGAGAACGTGAACCACAGCACCATGAACAGCAGCACGGCGCTGAACTTCACGCGTTCCGCAAAGGCGCCGATGATCAGCGCAGGCGTGATCGCCGCGAAGGTGAGCTGGAAGACGATGTAGATGTATTCGGGTATGACGACGCCCTTGCTGAAGGTTGCGACCGTCGAGTCTGGCGTCACCCCGAACAGGAAGGCGCGACTGAATCCTCCGAAAAACTGGCCTCCTTCGGTGAAAGCAATGCTGTAACCATAGATCGCCCACAGGATCGCCAACAAGCAGAATGTCGCGAATACCTGAATCAGCACCGAGAGCATGTTCTTCGATCGCACCATGCCACCGTAGAACAGCGCCAGGCCGGGGATGGTCATCAGGATAACCAGCACGGTGGCCACGATCATCCATGCCGTATCGCCCTTGTTCGGCACCGGAGCGGGCGCCGCTGCCGCGGCTGCCGGCGTGGCAGCCCCGGCCACAGGGGCCGTTGCGGTGTCGGCCGCCTTCGCTTCGTCGGCAAAAACCGGTACGGATAACGCAACGGTTCCGCACAGAGCCAGAAGCATCAGAATCTTTCTCATCATGACATTCTCCCTATAGCGCGTCCGCGCCGGTCTCGCCGGTGCGAATGCGGACAACCTGTTCGAGGTCGAACACGAAGATCTTGCCGTCGCCGATTTTTCCGGTGTTGGCGGATTTTTCGATGGCCTCGATCACCTGATCCAGCAGTTCGGTCTTGATCGCGGCTTCGATCTTCACCTTGGGCAGGAAGTCCACGACGTACTCGGCGCCGCGATAAAGCTCGGTATGGCCTTTCTGCCGGCCGAAGCCCTTGACTTCGGTCACCGTGATGCCCTGCACGCCGATGGCGGACAAGGCCTCACGCACCTCGTCAAGCTTGAACGGCTTGATGATTGCGCTCACTAATTTCATGGTTTCTCCAATTGGCTGTGCAGGTTGGACCTGGCCTCGCGCCGAGCCCCAATGTGTTTACCCATTACAAGGTCCTGGTCGCCGACCGGATCAGCGCGCCCGCGGCGAGTTACTTCTGATGGTGACTAACGTAAAAACAGCGGCGAAAGGCATCAGCACTTAGCATGCCAAACAAACAGTCCTTTTCAATTAATGAGTTATCCCCCTTCTTCAGAATAATGCACGAGGCGCCGCACCAAATAAACGCGCCGATTCGAGCCTTTGCACCGAAGCAGTGCCAAGAGGAACGCGAACCGCGTTTTGCTACACTCCACGTCTAAGGAGGTGTGCGCTTGGAAACCCGATTTCTGGACGAGTTGAACAAAAAGGTCGGCGACCTCATCGCAGCCTCGCCCGCCAAGGATGTTGAAAAAAATCTGCGGGCGCTTTTGTCGAG
>JANOGH010000276.1:0-1878 GCA_031414075.1 Betaproteobacteria bacterium
TCCGTAAGTGAGCGCATCGCCGAGATTGTCGAGCGAATCCGACAGCAGGGCAGTAGACCCCGAGATCACGCCCGCCGCCAACTCCACGAGAAACATGACGGCATTGATGCCCAGCACCGTCTTGAGGGTCGCACTCTGCCGCTCCCTTAGGGCCTCAATCGCACACGTTTTGTCTTCGCAGCAATCTGCCATTTTCCAGTCCGTTGAAACGCCGCCCGAGTCTGATCGAGTAACCCGAGACTCGCGAAATCCATTCTACCGGTGTTTCGACCAGTTCAGCCGGGTGCGTGCTTCGACCCCCCTGTAGCGACGCCCTCCTTGCGTCTTGCTCGGAAGATGTTGCGCTGATCTGGGAGCGCACTGGGCCTTGGGTAGATTCGGAATTTCTGCCTTGAGCGGCTCTCCACTATGGGTAATCAGCGAGGAGAACCTCTATACAAGATCCAGGCGCGCCTTGCGGCACGCCCAGTCGTTGCCTCTTACTTGTACGGCTGATTACAAATTAGGTCATCTGCTGTCGCCCGGCGCTGGCTCCCCAATCTGTCGGCGAACGAACCACAGGACGAGCGGCGGAAGTGCAAGCCACTGCAAAAGCGGCAGCAGTCCGGTACCCAGGACCGGCAGGCGCGGCATCGCGTCGCTGTAGGCCCAGCGTTCGAATACTCCGATGGCCAGTGCTTCAAGGATAATTGTTGCGACCAGTCCGACACCAATAAAAATTGCGATATCCGACCGGCTCGGTTGCGAGATCCAGCTTCTGCTCTTGGCAAAGAAAGCCGTGACCCAGAACGCGGCCAGCGCGATGCCCGCATCGCCGATAGTCGCCCGCGTGCAGGCTTTCACGCCTAGCCAGTGCGCCTGGTCGGCCATCCCCCGGAAAAACGGCACCTGCCAGTATTCCCACGCCAGATTGAGCAGGAACGAGAAAACCAGAATATTGAATTCCGGAGTGCCTGACAGGTTGGACATCCAACGTGTGAGTCGCAAGGTCTTTACTCTATTGTCCCGTTCACTGGAAGTGTTTTGCAGCGTCGTCGGCCATACGCTGCGTACACCAGCGCGCGTAGAAGTTTCCGAATAGGCGGCCGAGCCAGCGTGAGAACGGTCCATCTGGCAGGGCAAAGTCGATGAAAACGCGCAGTTGCGAAGCTTTACCCTTCGGCGTGATCTCGTAACCCATTCTGTACTGACCGATAACCAGCAGATTTGGAGTGCCGGTGGTTTCCCAAGACTTGCGCAGGGGAGGATTGCGCTCCGTGACGATTTCCTCGACGGAAAGCGGGATACCCAGCACCTGACCGCGCAGGCGAATTCTTGCGCCCACGGCGCGTCCTTCGGAGGCATCGAGCTCGATCGCCATGCGCGATCCCGCCATCATCCAGGATGAATTGGACATGTGGGCGGACAAGCGGCTATGGTCGTCCAAGTGCGAGAAGACTTCGTCCGCAACAGCGCTGACTTCAACGGTACTATCGAAATGATAAGGCAGCATGCCAATGGCGCGCTATGTTTGTCGGGGCAACGTTGATCGGTAATCATAGTCCGCGCGGGCGCAGGGTGCCAACCAGGCCGGAACCATGGGTGGCTGGACCAGCCCGAGAAAGTTGTATCGTGTGTGGTCTGAAATTGCGCCTGTCACTGGAGGTCCCTGAAATGGCGGAGTTCACCGCGCAGCCCGTGCCGGAGGGCTGCAGCAACAGTTGCCAAGCGGCGACGTCGATCGACGCGCTGAACCGCACGTGCTACTGCCTCAGTCTGGACGAGGAGGCATTGCGACGCGGGCTCGAAGCGGATTTGGGCTCACGCGGCCTGTCCAGTGCCATGGTCGAGACTCATCCGCATCTTTTCGCGTCCGTGCCGATGTTCGTTTCACGCGAG
>JANOGH010000277.1:0-4540 GCA_031414075.1 Betaproteobacteria bacterium
GATGAGCGTTCCTTTGACCTGATTGAGTGTTTCAACGTGTTCGTTCATATAACCTCCCGTGAAATTGGGCGCCTAGCGCCTCGCCTTTATACTTTCCATCGCCGCAACCAGTTGCGCGCTGATCCCGGGTTCCCAGGCCGAATGACCGGCGCCGGGCACGATGGTGTACTCGGCTTCGGGCCAGGCATTGTGCAGATCGTCGGCGGAAATGATCGGGCATACCATGTCGTAACGCCCCTGCACGATTATGCCGGGAATTGACCGCAGCTTGTCAGCGTTGTCCAGCAGTGAATGTTCCGGCAGAAAGATGTTGTTGGTGAAGTAGTGCGCCTCGATGCGCGCAAGGCCCAGTGCGACGACATCCTCCGAAAAATGTGCCACCGTGGACGCGCTTGGCAGCAGCGTGGAACAAAAACCTTCGTAAGTGCTCCATTGGCGGGCCGCCGGCATATGGATCAGGGGGTCCGGGTCGTTCAGCCGCAGCGAATAGGCCGCAAGCAGGTTGCTTCGCTCCGATTCCGGTATATATTCGGCAAAGCGGCGCCAGGCTTCGGGATGGACAAAGCGCATACCGTACAGAAACCAGTTGATCTCGAGCTTGCGGCACAGGAATATTCCGCGCAATACCAGCGCCGCGCAATGCGCCGGATGCGTTTGCGCATACGCAAGTGCGAGCGTGCTGCCCCATGATCCGCCAAAGACAACCCATTCTTCGACGCCGAGATGCTTGCGCAGCGTCTCCAAGTCGGCGACCAGGTGCGGCGTGGTGTTATCGGTCAGGTCTCCGTGCGGTCGCGAACGTCCGGCACCGCGCTGGTCGAAGATGATGATGCGGTAGTGCGCCGGATCGAAGAAGCGGCGGTGCATCGGGCTGGCGCCGGCACCCGGCCCGCCGTGCAGGAAAACCACCGGCGCCCCGCGCGGATTCCCCGACTCTTCCCAGTACATTTCATGCCGATCGTCCAATCTGAGATGACCGGAGCGCAGTGGCTCGATTTCCGGATAAAGCTCGGTGCGTAGGGCTGGAGTCGGGAAATTCATGTGCCGAAATGCAAGACAAGGGTGACTGTGACCAAGTGTGGCTACGAAGCAGGAACGATTGAAACCATAGCAAAAAGCCCGACGTGCGACAAACTTCAGTACTGCGCCGCATGGGATTGCCGGGGCATGCGTCCCGTATAATCACGGCCAGTACCGAGGACGGAGAAAACATGGACGAGCATCTGCGCAAGAGCGCACTCGATTATCACCGCTTGCCGACACCGGGAAAGATCTCGGTGGTTCCCACCAAAGCCCTGCTCAACCAGCGCGATCTCGCGCTCGCCTACTCACCAGGGGTCGCGGCGGCTTGCGAGGAAATCGTGCGGGACCCGACGACGGCACGCAGCTACACGGCGCGCGGCAATCTGATCGGCGTGATCACCAACGGCACCGCCGTACTCGGTCTCGGACCGATCGGCCCGCTTGCCAGCAAGCCGGTGATGGAAGGCAAGGGCGTGCTGTTCAAGAAATTCGCCGGCATCGACGTGTTCGACATCGAGATCAACGAGCGCGACCCGGACAAGCTGGTGGACATCATTGCCAGCCTGGAGCCCACCTTCGGCGGCATCAACCTCGAAGACATCAAGGCGCCGGAGTGCTTCTACATCGAGAAGCAATTGCGCAGCCGGATGAAGATTCCGGTATTCCACGACGACCAGCATGGCACGGCGATCATCGTCGGTGCCGCGGTGCTCAACGGCCTCAAGGTAGTCGGCAAGGACATCGGCAAGGTAAAGCTGGTGTGCTCGGGAGCCGGCGCGGCGGCACTCGCCTGCCTCGATCTGCTGGTGAGCCTCGGCTTGTCGATGGAGAACATCTGGGTCTCCGACATCAAGGGCGTGGTGTACAGCGGGCGCAAGGAGGAGATGGATGACAACAAGGCGCGCTACGCGAAGGACACGAAGGCCCGCTTGCTGGCCGACATCCTGCAGGGCGCGGACATCTTCCTCGGCCTTTCCGCCGCGCGCGTGCTCAAGCCGGAAATGCTCAAGCAAATGGGCGCGAAGCCGCTGATCCTTGCCCTTGCCAATCCCGAGCCGGAAATCCTGCCTGACGAAGCCAAAGCGGTGCGTCCCGATGCCATCATAGCGACTGGCCGCTCCGACTATCCGAACCAGGTCAACAACGTGCTGTGCTTTCCGTTCATTTTCCGTGGCGCGCTGGATGTCGGGGCGACCACCATTACGGAGCAGATGAAACTCGCGGCAGTCCGCGCGATTGCCGATCTCGCCCAGGCGGAACAGTCGGACATTGTCGCGATCGCCTACGGCGAGCAGGAAATGACCTTCGGTCCCGAATACCTGATTCCGAAGCCCTTCGATCCGCGCCTGATTGAAAAGATCGCGCCGGCTGTGGCGCTGGCCGCCATGCAAAGCGGTGTGGCAACCCGGCCGATTCACGACTTCGTCGCCTATCGCGATCAGCTCTCGCAGTTCGTCTATCACTCCGGCCTGATCATGAAGCCGGTATTCAGCGCGGCAAAAAAGAATCCGACCCGGGTGGTGTTTTGCGAGGGCGAAGACGAACGTGTGCTGCGTTCGGTGCAGATCGTTGTGGACGAGGGCGTGGCCAAACCGATCCTCATCGCTCGCCCGGAAGTGCTCATTCCGCGCATCGAGAAGTACGGCCTGCGCATCCGTCCGGGCAAGGATTTCGAGATCGTGAACCCGAACTCGGATCCGCGCTTTCGTGACTACTGGCAGGAGTACCACGCGCTGGTCCAGCGCAAGGGTATTTCGGTGGAGTATGCCAAGCGCGAAGTGACCCGGCGCACCACGCTGATCGGCGCGCTGATGGTCCGCCGGGGCGACGCGGACGCGATGTTGTGCGGAACCATTGCGCAGTTTTCGCTGCACGTGGAATACATTGCCACGGTCATCGGCCTGCGCAAGGGCGCCAACCAGTTCGCGGCGATGAACATGCTGATCCTGCCAAACCGCACGCTGTTCATCTGCGACACCTACGTCAACCCGGACCCGAGCGCCGATCAGATCGCCGAGATCACCATGATGGCGGCCGATGCGGTCTTGCGCTTCGGGATCACACCGAAGATCGCGCTGTTGTCGCATTCCAATTTCGGCAGTTCGCGCAACCCGTCCGCGCAGAAGATGAGCAAGGCGCGCGAAATTCTCGAGCAGCGCGCGCCGCAGTTGGAAGTCGAGGGGGAGATGCACGGCGATGCAGCGCTCGACGAGGAAATCCGCATGAAGATTTTCCCGAACTCGCGGCTCAAGGGCGAGGCCAACCTGTTGATCATGCCGACGCTCGACGCCGCGAACATCACCTTCAATCTGATCAAGACTATTTCCGGCGACGGCATCACCGTCGGTCCGATACTGCTCGGCGCGGCGAAGCCCGTGCACATCCTGACGCCGACCGCAACCGTGCGCAGGCTGGTGAACATGGCCGCGCTGGCTTCCGTGGACGCTTCTTTTCAGCGGCAAACCTAAAATTCAGGATTGAAAGTCGTATGAGCGAGCCCAAATCCCAGCCGGTATTGTTCGAAGAGCGTCGAGCCGCAAATGGCGCGCGCATCGGCGTCGCGAGGCTCAACGCCGAGAAGACGCTGAATGCCCTGTCGCTGGAAATGATCGACCTGCTGGCCGGGCGCTTGGCCGCATGGGCCGGGGACCCGGGCGTGGCCCTGGTTGTGCTCGAAGGCGCCGGCGAAAAGGCTTTTTCCGCGGGCGCCGACTTGCACAAGGCGCACGAGGCCATGCTCGCGCATCACGCTTCGGCGCAACGCGACGACATTCGTGGCAATGCGTACGCCGCCGGTTTTTTCGGTCGCGAATACCGTCTCGATTACGCGATTCATACCTATCCCAAGCCGGTGTTGGCCTGGGGACACGGCATCGTCATGGGCGGCGGCGTGGGCCTGGTGTCCGGTGCGAGCCATTGCGTGGTGACCCATGAATCACGGGTCGCGATGCCCGAGATCACCATCGGGCTCTATCCGGATGTGGGGGGCAGCTGGCTGCTTGGCCGCATGCCGGGCGCTACCGGCCTGTTCCTGGCACTGACCGGCGCGAGGTTGCAGGCGTCCGACGCGCTGTTCGTCAAGCTCGCGGACTATTGCATCGATCATGCACGCAAGCCTGCGGTTTTCGACGCGCTCTTCGCGCAGCCGTGGGCGCGTGCCCCCGGCGACAATCATCGCCTGCTTTCCGCCGTTCTGCGCGCGTTCGCGCCAGCCGATCTGCCGCACGGTCCGCTGCGCCAGCACTTCGATCTGATCAATAAACTGTGCGGCGGCGGGGAGCTGAACGAAATCGTTGCCGCGATCACCGGCCTGAAGACCGAAGACGCGTGGCTCGCGAAGGCGGCGGCGACGCTCGCCGCCGGATCGCCGAGCACTGCTGCGCTGAGCTATGAGCTGCAACGGCGCGCCAAGCATCAGTCGCTCGCCGACGTATTCCGCATGGAGTTTGTGGCCGCGCTTCATTGCGCGCGCCGGCCGGATTTCGCCGAAGGCATACGCGCGCTGCTGATCGACAAG
>JANOGH010000278.1:0-1987 GCA_031414075.1 Betaproteobacteria bacterium
AGGGTATCCCGCGAGGGGAGAGGGAATTTTTGAATCCAAGGTGGTTTGTGCACCTTCTTCTTGAGGAATGAGGATCGCAAGAAAACGGGCGATCAGTTTGTCGCCCGTTACCGCACCTAGATCTCCTCTCCCCTGGCGGGATACCCTAGCGAAGCTCGGAGTACCCCGTCAGAGGGTTAGGGAGAGGGGGATCGGGGGTTGAGATTGCCTTCAACTTCGTCTATAACGTGCCCCTTGCGCTGCAATGGCTGCGCGATCTGACCAGGAGCAACGCAATAGTGGCCGTCTATAAAAAATACGCGTCTTTCAGGGGGCGAATGCTCATCGTGGGTTTCGGATCAGTGGGCCAGGGCTCGCTGCCTCTGATCCTGCGCCACATCGACATCAACCCCGAGCAGATCACCATCATCACCGCCAATGCATTCGGCCGCGAAATCGCGGGCACGCTGGGCGTCAAATTCATTGTCGAGCCGATCAAGAGCGACACCTACGTCGCGCAGTACGACAAGTACCTCGGCGAAGGCGACTTCCTGGTCAACGCGTCCTACGACGTAAACAGCCTGGACACCATCGAGTACTGCCAGAAGCGCGACATCCTCTACATCGATGCCTGCATCGAACCGTGGCCCAACGGCCATAACAATACGGATGTTCCCGCCGCACGGCGTACCAACTACGCCTATCGCGAAGCCGCGCTGGAAATGCGCGGCAAATATCCGAAAGGCCCGGTCTGCGTGCTGATGCACGGCGCCAATCCCGGCCTGGTCTCGCATCTCACCAAACAGGCACTGCTCAACGTCGCCAAGGATACGGGCGTGAGGAAGGCGGAGCCGAAGAACCGCAAGGAATGGGCGGAACTCGCGCAGCGCCTCGATATCAAGGTTATCCACATCGCGGAGCGCGACAGCCAGTTGAGCCCGCGCCGCAAGGCGCGCGACGAGTTCGTCAACACCTGGTCGAGCGAGGCTTTCGCCGGCGAGTCGCTGCAGCCGGCGGAGCTGGGCTGGGGCACGCATGAAAAAAACTGGCCGGCCGATGGTCGCACTTTCGATTTCGGCTGCGGAGCAGCGATCTACCTGGAACGCACGGGTGCATCGACGCGGGTTCGCACCTGGACACCGCTCGAAGGCCCGATGCTGGGTTTCCTGATATCCCATGGCGAGGCGACCTCGATCCCGGATTACTTCACGGTGCAGAAGAAGGGCAAGGCGGTGTATCGGCCGACCTGCCATTACTCCTATCACCCGTGCGACGACGCCGTGTTGTCGATGCACGAATATATCGGCAACAACTACAAGTTTCCGCCGCGTTACCGGTTGCTGCGCGATGAAATTTCGGAAGGCATGGACGAGCTCGGCGTGCTGTTGATGGGCCACAAGAAAGGCGCCTACTGGTACGGCTCGCAGCTCACCATCGAGGAAGCACGCCAGCTTTGCCCCTACAACAACGCGACCAGCCTGCAGGTCAACATCGGTTACGTTTCCGCTGTCATCTGGGCAATCAGGAATCCGAACGCAGGCATCGTCGAGCCTGACGAACTGCCGTACAAAACCATGCTCGAGATCTGCAAACCCTATCTGGGCAGGGTCGTGGGCGTGTATACGGATTGGACGCCGCTCGAAGAGCGCGGCGTGTTGTATCCGGAGGACGTGGATACCACCGACCCGTGGCAGTTCAAGAACTTCAGGGTGGTCTGAACGATAGGGACGAGGGTCGACCACGGGATTCCGGGGATACCGGCTCCGCCATAACCGGCCTAAACGGGTACTCCCGGCTTCGCCTGGGTATTCGGCCATAAGGGGCGAGGGTAGCGGGTTTAAAGAATTTCGAGATTTGGACTTTCACTCGTCCCTCGCCCCTGAAGCATCATGCTGCAACCTCAAGCAACACTTCAGGATGACGCTCGACAATCTTCAAGAGCGTCTGTGCCGCGCCCGATGGCTCCCGCCGGCCCTGCTCCCACTGCTCCAGGGTCCGCTTCGAAACG
>JANOGH010000279.1:0-11219 GCA_031414075.1 Betaproteobacteria bacterium
TGCCGTGGCGCCCGCCGAGCTGATTCAGCTTCTGCAGCAGGGCCACCGGCTCGAGATCCTTGCCATCGACCGCGACCGGGACGCCGCCGCGGAACGTGATGGTGACGCGCTCGGCCTGGTTGGGCGCCTGCTCCGGATCCGTGGTCATGCGGAACATGCCTTCCGGAGGAGCCGCCCACGGATCTTCGAGGATGCCGCCCTCGTAGGAGACATGCAGGAGGTTGGCATCCATGGAGTAGGGCGCGCCCCCGCCTTTGCGTTTCTTGAAGTCCACTGGAATGCCGTGCTTGTCCGCATAGGCCAGCAACTTGTCTCGCGACAGCAGATCCCATTCACGCCAGGGCGCGATAATTCTCACATCGGGCATCAACGCGTAAGCGCCGAGCTCGAAACGCACCTGATCGTTACCCTTGCCCGTTGCGCCATGAGAAATCGCATCAGCCCCGGTTTTGCGCGCGATTTCGACCAGATGTTTGGCGATCAACGGACGCGCGATCGAAGTGCCGAGCAGGTATTCGCCCTCGTACAGCGCATTCGCCCTGAACATCGGGAACACGAAATCGCGGACGAATTCTTCGCGCAGATCCTCGACGTAAATCTGACGGACGCCGAATTTCCTGGCTTTCCTGCGCGCCGGTTCCACCTCCCCGCCTTGCCCTATGTCGGCGGTGAAGGTAACAACTTCACAGTGATAGGTGTCCTGCAGCCATTTCAGGATGACCGACGTGTCCAGTCCGCCGGAATAGGCGAGCACGACTTTCTTGATCGGTTTTTCTGCGGTCTTCTTCTTCACGTTATTCCTTGTTTCCTTTCAATCACGTCCGGTTTGGATTGTCGTCTGTATCCATGTCGCCTTCGTAGACACCGTCCACCCATTCTCCGACGAACAACCTGCCGTCGGGGGTTTGATATTGGCCATGGCCGTGTGGCTGGCCTTCCTTCCATTGCCCCTCGTACCAGCTTCCATCCGCAGCGTCGTAGCGACCGTCGCCGTCTTGCAGGCTATGTTTCCATTCGCCGGCATAGCGCCCGCCCTCCGCGCGGGTGAGCGTGCCTTTGCCTTCTGCCCACCCCTGCTTCATCGTGCCCTCGTAACGATCGGAGGCCTTGCCGTTGATGGACCACTGAAGCAGGCCTGCGCCGTCCGCAGTGCCGCTCTCGCACGGCCCATTCCAGGTAATGGATTCGCCGGCCTGCGGGAAAGGATTGGCGACTTTGCACCCGTTCTTGTCGGCGATCCAGACGACATCGTCGTCGGCACAGAAGCCGGCGACCGGAACCAACAAAGATAAAATCAATGCCATTCGGCGAATGCTAAAAGGGATCATGTCCGCTCCTTACGAAAGTGACTTCACGGTTTTGGGCTCGACGTTTCTGAGCAGCAGATACTCCATCAGGGCCTTTTGGGTGTGGAGTCTGTTCTCAGCCTCATCCCACACCACACTTTGGGTTCCGTCGATCACCGCCGCCGCGACCTCCTCTCCGCGATGGGCGGGCAGGCAGTGCATGAACAACGCATCGCGGCCGGCGCGTTTCATCATTTCCGCATCGACCTGCCATTCCTCGAAGTCGCGTTTACGCTCTTCGTTCTCCGCCTCGAATCCCATGCTGGTCCAGACGTCCGTCGTCACCAGGTGCGCGCCGCGCGCGGCTTCCATCGGATCGGGAAATTCTTCGTAATGGTCGGTGCCGTAAAGGCCGGCGCGTTCCGGCTCGACTTCATAGCCCGGCGGCGTGGAGACGTGGACGTTGAAATCGAGCACCTCTGCAGCCTGCAGCCAGGTGTTGCAGACGTTGTTCGAGTCGCCGATCCATGCGACGGTCTTTCCCTGGATCGGGCCGCGGTGCTCGATGTAGGTGTAGATGTCTGCCAGGATCTGGCAGGGATGGTACTCGTTGGTGAGTCCGTTCACGACCGGCACCCTCGACTGCGCGGCGAAACGCTCGATGATCTCTTGTTCGAACGTGCGAATCATCACGATGTCGCACATGCGCGAGATGACCTGTGCGGCGTCCTCCACCGCTTCTCCGCGGCCGAGTTGGGAGTCGCGCGTGCTGAGGAAAATGGCCGAGCCCCCGAGCTGGTGCATGCCCGCTTCGAACGACAGCCGGGTGCGCGTGCTCTGCTTCTCGAAAATCATCACCAGTGTGCGATCGAACAGCGGTTGATAAGGCTTGTAAGCCTTGAATTGCTGCTTGATCCAGCGCGTGCGCTCGAACAGGTGACCGAGTTCGTCACGCGACATATCCTTGAACTGCAGAAAATGCTTCGGCGACTGCATGTTCTGATCGTCAATGCGCGACTGCCGCGTCGGCGCCGGCATGCAGAAAGGTCTTGATCAGACCGGCGACGCCCTCGATCAGGGTGTGCACTTCCGCGTCTTTCAGGTTCAGCGGCGGAAGCAGCCGGATCACGGTTTCCGCGGTGACGTTGATCAGCAGGCCGGCTTCGAATCCGCGCATCACGAGATCGCCGCAGGGCCTGTCCAGTTCGACGCCGATCAGGAGCCCTTTGCCGCGGATTTCCTTCACGCCGGCGGTTCCGGCGAGCTTCCTGGCGATGCCGTCCCGGATTTTCTCTCCGATCTTGCCGGCACGTTCGACCAGACCTTCGTCCTCGATGATCGCGAGTGTCGTGAGGGCCGCAACGCAACCGAGCGGATTGCCGCCGAAAGTGGAACCATGCTTGCCCGGCGTAAATACATGGGCGGCGGCGCCGCGCGCCAGGCAGGCGCCAATCGGGAAACCGTTACCGAGTCCCTTGGCCAGTGACATCACGTCAGGCTTTATGCCGAGGTGCTGATGCGCGAACCATTTGCCGGTCCGCGCCATTCCGGTCTGCACTTCATCGAGCATCAGCAGCCATCCCTTTTCATCGCAGATCTTGCGCAGATGCGGGATATAGCCATCTTCCGGAACCTGGACGCCGCTTTCGCCCTGCACCGGCTCGACCAGCACCGCGACGATATTCGGATTGACCGCCGCCACTTGCTCGAGTGCCGGAAGCTCGTTGTAAGGTACGCGAACAAACCCGGTCAACAGCGGTTCGAATCCGGCCTGCACTTTGCGGCTGCCGGTGGCCGAGAGCGTGGCGATGGTGCGGCCGTGAAAGGCCTGCTCCATGACGATGATGGCCGGCGATTCGACACCCTTCTGGTGACCGTACAGACGCGCCAGCTTGATCGCCGCTTCGTTGGCTTCGCAGCCCGAATTGCAGAAGAAAGCATTGTCCATCCCGGCGAGAGCGCACAAGCGCTCGGCGAGGCGCTCCTGCTCGGGAATTTGGTAAAGGTTGGAAACGTGCATGGCGCGCGCAGCCTGCGCGGAAATTGCCGCGACCAGCCGGGGATGGGCATGCCCGACACCGTTGACCGCAACACCGCTGACGCAGTCGAGATAGCGCTTGCCTGCAAGATCCCAGAGCCACGAGCCTTCGCCGCGCGAGAACGCGATTGCCTGCCGGCCATAAGTTGTCATCACGTGTTGCATCATGTCGCCCACCCGGCCGTTTCCCCTGGCTCCAAAAAGCACACGGCGGCAAAAAGCCGCCGTGCGTGCTATTGAAAATGCTGGGGTTTTCAGATCCTATATTTATCCGAATCAGTGCACGGATGCAAGCGCTTTGCCCCTGTTTTCCCCCATTCGGGCGATATCGCTGCCGATGCGAGGCCAGACCAACTTCTCAGGCCGCGATAACGCAACATGGCGGCGACCGGAAGGCGTGGCGCCTGGTTATGTTTGTCGCGTTTAATCAAAAAGTTATTATTTGTCGATCGGACCCGGGGAAGGGATTTGGTGCGCCGCAAAACATGCTACGATGATGAGGAACTCGGGATCCACAAAGCAAAATGTCCGGCCCACCCATCTTAGAAATCATCATCGTCGGTAGGACCGCGGACGGTGAAATATTCCGGCCCATCGACTGAGCTGAGCGGCTTTGTGGCTGTATGTCGTTGTTCGGAGAGGACCAGCGCGTCAGCTATTCCCCCTATTTGAAGCCGATCATCGCATCGAGCGTGAAGTGCGTGGTGGTTGACCGTCGGCTCGAACAGATGAGTCCCGAAGCATTCAAATTTCTGATGACCTTCTGTAGCGACAATGCACTGCAGGTGAAGCAGGGCAGGCACGAAATCCGTCGGTCGCTGCAGATTCGGAAGGACATCCGAGTGGCATGACCCGGTTTGAACGCGACCGGCAACCGCAAAACAAAAGGCCCGCAAGCGCGGGCCTTTGTGTTTAGCAAGGCTCTCCGATCAGGACATGGCTTTGATGGCTGCGGACAATCGGCTTTTTTGCCGAGAAATCGTGTTCTTGTGCACGATGCGCTTGTCCGCGATCGAGTCGATACGGCTCTGTGATACTTGAAACTGTGCCTGGGCAACCTTCTTGTCGCCGGCGGCAATCGCCTTCTTCACATTCTTGATGGCAGAGCGTAATTCCGTGCGCTGGCCGATGTTATGGGCGCGGCGGTTTACTGCCTGGCGGGCGCGTTTCTTGGCGGAGGCTATGTTGGCCATGGAAGTCTTCCTTGCACTTGGGGCTGCGGAAAAGGGCGCCATAGTACTGTCCCGGCAGGGAGTTTGCAACCCGATAGTGCTGGTTCCCGCCGGAAAATGTCGCCGCATTTTCCAAGGCGGTCTCCTTCTGCACGCCGGTTACCCCTCGCCGCTCGGTTACAATCGGCCGCATCCCGGCTTGCACCTCATACGATAATGAATTTGCTCAAGGCCTTGGCGACCATCAGCAGCATGACGCTGGTGTCGCGAATTCTGGGATTCGTGCGTGATGCCGTGATCGCCCGCGCATTTGGTGCGGGACTGTATACGGATGCTTTTTTCGTGGCATTCCGGCTTCCCAACCTGCTGCGCCGGCTGTTTGCCGAAGGCGCGTTCGCGCAGGCATTTGTCCCGATACTCGGGGAATATCGCAATACGCGCACGGCGGACGAGACTCGTTCGCTCATCGACCATGTCGCCACTTTGCTCGGCTTGGTCCTCGTCGTCGTCTCCGCTGTTGGGGTGATTGCGGCGCCGTTGATCATTTATCTCACCGCGCCTGGGTTCGTGGCGAGTCCCGACAAGTTCGCGGTCACCGTGCAGCTGTTGCGCATCACCTTTCCCTACATCCTTTTCATCTCGCTCACGTCGTTTGCAGGCGGCATCCTGAATACCTGGAGCCGCTTTTCGGTGCCGGCGTTCACACCGACCCTGCTGAACGTTTCGTTCATCGTGTTCGCGCTGTGGCTGGCGCCGTATTTCGATCCGCCGGTTCTGGCCCTGGCTTGGGCCGTGTTCGCCGGCGGCCTGCTGCAACTGGGTTTCCAGCTGCCGTTCCTGGCCAGGATCGGCATGCTGCCGCGATTGCGATTCAATCTGAAAGATCCGGGCGTGTGGCGAATGCTCAAGCTGATGGGACCCGCGGTATTCGGTGTCTCCATCGGTCAGATCAGCCTGCTCATCAACACCATTTTTGCTTCCTTCCTGGTAACCGGCAGCGTGTCCTGGCTCTACTACGCCGATCGCCTGATGGAATTTCCGACCGGGCTGCTCGGCGTCGCGCTGGGCACGATTCTGTTGCCGAGCCTGACACGAAGCTTCGCGGACCAGACCGGCGATGAGTATTCGAAACTCCTCGACTGGGGGCTGCGGCTGACTTTCATGCTGGCGTTGCCGTGCGCGCTGGCGCTGGCTCTGCTTGCCGTGCCGCTGATTGCGACATTGTTTCATCACGGCGCATTCGGTGTGGAAGACGTGATGATGACGCGCAATGCGCTCATGGCGTACAGCGTAGGGCTGCTGGGGTTGATCCTGGTCAAGGTGCTCGCTCCCGGGTTTTACGCCCGGCAGAACATCCGCACGCCGGTCAAGATCGCGCTGATCACGCTCGTGGCGACCCAGTTGATGAATCTGGCCTTCATCTGGCCGTTGCGGCATGCCGGGCTGGCCCTGGCCATTTCGCTGGGAGCCTGCCTCAACGCAGGCTTGCTCTACTACATGCTGCGCCGGCACGAAATCTTTCGGCCTCAGCCCGGCTGGGGTGTGTTCCTGACCAAGCTCGCAGTGGCATTGCTGGCTATGAGCGTCGTTCTATGGCTGCTGTCCGCAGATGACAACTCCTGGATGAGCAGTGGAGTCGCGTGGCGGATCGGCCATCTGTCGATAATCGTGTTGGCTGCCGTGGGGACTTATTTCGGGGCCCTCTGGCTGCTCGGTTTCCGGCTGCGTGACTTCGACAAGCGGTCTTTGTAGGCTCTCCAAAACACGCACCGCAGAAACGTCTGAAGGCAAAAAAAAGCCCCTGCTTTCGGCAGGGGCCAAGACCGCAAATCGTACCAGGTTTAGAGAGGCTACCCTTTACGGTGGTCTTCTCCGTTTTGCCGGTTAGCTCGATCCTCGTTTCTTCCCGCCGTGGCGGTGATGGTGCTTGGGGTCGTATCTCCGCGTGGGCACCGAGTAAATCTTCAACGCGCCGCTGCCTTCAATTTGCTGGCCCGACGACTTGATCTTGCCTTTCAGCACCCCATTCAGATCGCCATGCTGGAAACCGGCGATGTCAGGCTTGAAGTAGCACACTGTGTCGATCCGGCCATCCCGGTTGACGTCTTTGCCATGCTTGCGGCAGCGGAACAGACTCTTCTCCAAGCCGCTCCTGCCGAATGTCAGGGAGTTCGGATCCACGGCCGTCGCATCAAAGTCGGCCATCGACAGGATGACGACGGTGATCGGATTCCGGCCATTTCGCTTGCCTAGGTCCCGTTCATCCTGGTGCCAGTGCCTGACTACGATCGGCACATGTTTGGCAGAGGGCGACGGCATCGGCGTCGGAGTCGGCGTCGGAGTCGGCGTCGGAGTGGGCGTCGGAGTCGGCGTCGGCGTCGGCGCGGGATTGGGGTTCACGACGCCGCTGATGACGAGCTGGTAGGCCCCGCCGGGAGAATCCCCGCCAGTCAGATCTACCAGGCCGTCTGCGACATTGAGCCAAGCGTGGGGATACCCGCCGACCGCTACCACGTACCTACCAGTTGCTGGCAACGTCACATTGTTGATCAGCGCGCTGACATCCGGGCATTCCGACAGGGTCTGATACAACATGTTGCCAACGGAATCATAGAGCGCAAGGGTGGCCCAAAAACCTACTGAAGGACCCGGGCATGTGCCATTCGCATCGGTCTTCAAATCTCCGACGATCATGATCGATGGGGTATTTCCCTCGGTTGCATCGAAGGTGAACAAATCGACATCGGTCGTCCAACCCCCTCCGACGTCGCCAATGACCCCGGAAATGCTGGGACCCAAAGGCGCCGCATTGGAATTAAAAACATCATTCGGTTCGGATTCGGTGGCTGCCGTTGCGGCAGTCAGCCCATAAGAACCCAGCAAACAAACAAGCAATCCGCGCACTAACGGCGCAAACAAGCGCCGCTGCATTTCGGTATTCATGATCACGTTCTCCTGTTGGGAAGCATTGTTTCAGGTACTGCAGTTACGCCATTGAAATACGCAATGTCTGTACCCAAACACAAGTGAACTTGATGTCGTTGTGGGTGTTTTTTATTGGCTATTTGTTCAGATAGTTACGGTGAAGGGAAAGCGTTGCACAGCAGGGACCTGCTTATTGGCAGGCCAAATAGGGCCTGGCACGCGTGATTCGCGTCACCCGTCGAATTACGTCCAAAGTGACGAAAAACGGTAGTTCAATTTGGCTTCGGAGAACTGCCCGGGGTAATCGCGAAGCGCGGCAATGAACATCAGCTCTTGCTTCGCATCGCGTCGTCGACGATCTGGCGGGTGAGGTGGGAGGCGAACATTTCAATGAAGTCGTAGGTGTAGCCGCGCAAATAGCTGTTCTTGCGGATACCGATGCGCGTCGTGCTGGGTTCGAACAGATGGCTGGCATCGATGGCGCGTACATGCGAATCCCGTTTTGGATCGTAGGCCATCATCGCAACGATGCCGACCCCCAGACCCAGTTCCACATAGGTCTTGATGACGTCGGCGTCAATTGCCGTCAGCACGATGTTCGGCGTCAATCCCTTGTCTGCAAAGGCCTGGTTGATCTTCGACCGGCCGGTGAATGCGAAATCGTAAGTGATGACCGGAAACGCGGCGATCGCCTCGACGGTCAGCTTCTTCACTTTCAGCAAGGGATGACCGGGCTGCACCAGAACGCAACGGTTCCACTTGTAGCAGGGAAGCATCACCAGGTCCTCGTATAGCTCGATGGCCTCAGTTGCAATGGCGATGTCGGCTTCACCGGAGGTCACCATTTCGGAAATCTGGGTCGGGCTGCCCTGACGCAACGATAGTCGCACTTCGGGATAACGCTTGGTGAACCGCTGGATGACTTGGGGAAGCGCATAGCGCGCCTGCGTATGCGTGGTCGCAATCGTGAGGCGCCCTTTGTCCTGTTCGGTGAATTGCTCGCCGACCTGCTTGAGGTTCTCGACATCCTTCAATAGCCGCTGAGCGATTTCCAGGATCGCCTTTCCGGGTTCGGTGACGGCGACGACGCGCTTACCGTGGCGGACGAAAATATCGACGCCGAGTTCTTCCTCGAGGCTGCGGATCTGCTTGCTGATCCCCGGTTGCGATGTGTGCAGGACTTCCGCGGCAGTCGATAGATTCAGATTCTGGCGGGCGACTTCGCGGATGTAGCGCAACTGCTGCAGTTTCATGGCCTGTTGTTCCGACGAGACGGTGGGCTTAATAATGAATTCGTATTTAATACTAACAGAATAGTCATAAGCCATATAAGGACCGCCAGTACCATCCACCCTTCGTCGACAACCCGAATTGAGGCGGGGCGCGCAAACGCGGCCCGCGGGGTGGAAAAATGGAACTGGGTTACGCCCTGTCAGGGTTGCTGGTCGGATTCATCGTAGGGCTCACCGGTGTCGGCGGCGGTTCGCTGATGACGCCGATGCTGGTCATGATATTCGGTGTCCCCCCCGCAACTGCCGTAGGGACGGATCTGCTTTACGCCTGCTTCACCAAAGCCACCGGCGTCTGGGTACACGCCCGTCGCGGCAATGTCGAATGGAAGCTGGTCGGCTGGCTGGCGGCCGGCAGCATTCCGGCGGCGCTGGTCGCCTTGGTCGCGCTTCATACAATTGGCGTCGACAGCCAGAGGGTCGGCGGTCTCATTACCGGTTCTCTGGGGATCGCCTTGATCCTGACTGCGCTGGCAATCCTATTCAAGGAGCGGCTGCAAGGGGTGGGCAGGCACGGCGTAGGTAAAGAATGGCGCGAGCACCACATCGTCCCGGCCACCATCGCGACCGGTGCGGTCATCGGCGGCTTTGTCGCATTGAGTTCGGTAGGCGCGGGCGCGATCGGGGTCGCAGCGCTGTTCTGGCTGTTTCCGTTGTTGCCCGCGTCACGCATCGTGGGCAGCGATATCGCCCATGCGGTCCCGCTGACAGCAGTGGCCGGCCTGGGGCATTTCTACATGGGCACGGTAGATTGGCATCTGCTCGGCAACCTTCTGATCGGATCGTTGCCCGGGATCTACCTCGGCAGCCACCTAAGCGGGCGCATTGCCGAACGCTGGTTGCGTCCGGCCCTGGCATCCATGCTGGTGCTGGTTGGCGGCAAGCTGGTCTGGTAACCGGACCTTCTCGCAACCAGATTTCGCAAAAGGCATAGTCATGTACGTTTACGATCAGGTCGATCGCAATCTTGTCAATGAGCGCGTTGCGCAGTATCGCGATCAGGTGCGGCGTTTCCTTGCCGGCGACCTGAGCGAAGACGAGTTCCGGCCGCTGCGATTGCAGAACGGGTTGTACATGCAGCGGCATGCACACATGCTGCGCGTTGCCATCCCTTACGGCCTGCTGTCTGCAACCCAGTTGCGCATGCTCGCTTCGATAGCCCGACGTTATGACCGCGGCTATGGGCATTTCACGACGCGGCAGAACATCCAGTACAACTGGCCCAGTCTGGAGGATTCGCCCGACATCCTGGCTGATCTGGCATCGGTGGAAATGCACGCGATCCAGACCAGCGGCAATTGCGTGCGCAACATAACCTCGGACGAATTCGCGGGTGTAGCGCCTGACGAGGTGCACGATCCACGGCCGCTGGCGGAGATCCTGCGGCAGTGGTCCACTTTCCACCCGGAGTTTGCATTCCTACCGCGAAAATTCAAGATCGCCGTAAACGGTGCGGAGGAAGACCGCGCTGCAACCGCGTTTCACGACATAGGCTTGTACTTGCGGCGCGGGCCGGATGGCCAGGTCGGCATGCGCGTATTGGTCGGGGGCGGCATGGGCCGCACGCCGGTAGTCGGTCCGGTAATCCGCGAGTTTCTGCCGTGGCATCACATGAACACTTATGTCGAAGCGGTCCTGCGCGTGTACAACCGCTACGGCCGTCGCGACAATCTTTACAAGGCGCGCATCAAGATCTTGGTCAAGGCCATGGGAACCGAAGAATTTGCGCGCCAGGTGGAAGAAGAGTGGGCTCTTATCCGGGGCGGGCCGGATACGCTGACGGAGCAGGAGTTGGCCCGCGTGTCGGCCTACTTTGCCCCGCCTGACTACGCAACCCGACCCGCGGACGATGCGGAATTCAGCCTGCACGTCGGCGAAAACGCGGCATTTGCACGTTGGGCGGGACGTGCGGTCAACGCGCATCGCATCCAGGGTTACCGCGCAGTTGTGCTGTCCCTGAAGAAAACCGGCGTACCGCCGGGTGATGCTACGGCCGATCAGATGGAACTGGTTGCCAACTGGTCCGAGCGCTTCGGTTTCGGAGAAGTGCGCGTGTCCCACGAGCAGAACCTCATCCTGCCGGACGTGCGCGCCAATGACTTGTTCACCCTGTGGCAGGAAGCCCGCGAGGCCGGGCTCGCCACGCCGAATCTGGGACTGCTGACGGATATCATTGCCTGCCCGGGCGGAGATTTCTGCTCGCTTGCCAACGCCAAATCCATCCCCATTGCGGAAGCCATCCAGCGCCGCTTCGACGACCTGGATTTTCTGCACGACATCGGCGAACTGAACATCAACATTTCCGGCTGCATGAATTCCTGCGGCCATCACCACGCCGGCCATATTGGCATTCTCGGCGTCGACAAGGACGGCGAAGAGTGGTATCAGATTTCAGTCGGCGGCGCCGACGGTTCGCAGGCTGGGCGCGGCCGCAGCGCCATCGGCAAGGTCATCGGGCCGTCGTTCAAGGCGGACGACATGCCCGATGTCATCTCGCGGCTGGTCGCTA
>JANOGH010000280.1:0-2218 GCA_031414075.1 Betaproteobacteria bacterium
AGTTTCTTGTGCGCGCGGCGATCCTGCAGGAAAGAACCCGCATGGCGCAATGCCGTGCCCATGCGTGTCGAGAGTTGTCCGGTCATGCCGGCAAGACGCGCCTTCGACAGCTCGCCGTAGGGCCGGTCGAAATCCTTGAAGCGGTAGTAGCCGACGTCGTGGCGCCCGTTCGACGAGAAGCCGTGAATTGCAAAACTGTCGCCGATGCGCGCCATCGCGTCGGCCAGCAGCACGGTGGCTTCGCGCGCCAGATTCAGCACCGTCGTCGACGCGTCGGCAATCATGTCGTTGGTCGATTGCGACAAATCAAGCAGGACCAGCACCGACAGATCGCGCTGCTGCCGGCCGAGTAGCGCATGCACGCGCGGATCCGGTGAAATGCCGCTGCGCAGATCGATGGTGGCGTTGATGCAGGCATCGAGGTCGAGCCGGTCGCCTTCGAGGCGTTTCTTCAGCCTGACCGGGCGCTGGACCTGCACCGCCTTGACCAGGTATTTCACGCGGTTGACCAAATCCTGGTTACGCTCCAGGATTGCTTCGATCGCGTGCGGATCGCCTTCAGGCGCCGGCTTTTCCAGCAGCGTGCACCACGACGGTCGCTCGCGGCCGATCACGTAATCCCATTCGTCGTAGCGGATCGGTGGCGACAGCGGCTCTTCCTTGAGCGCCTCGTCCTGCTTCGAAGGGGCGCTCAGCCTGACCTGTTCCTCCTCGCGCGGCGGCGGTTCCGCTCCTTTGTCGTCCTCGTCTTCTCCGCTGTTCGTGTCGTCATCGGCGAGCCGCGCACCCTGCATCACGACATCATCGTCGTCAGGCGACGGCTCGCCCAGGTCGCCGAAATCCCAGATGCCCTGGTTGTCGTCGCGATAAGCCGGCTCGACCACGTAGGTCCTGAAGTTGAACTGCACCCGCATCTGGCCCATGTCGTTGCCGAGCAGCCCGCCGAGCGCGCGGCTGATGGCCTGCTCCTGCCAGTAATCCTTCTGTTCGAAGAACAGGCGGCGGCCCTTCACCACCCACGGGTCGTCGTCTTCGAAGTCTTCGTCGATCAGCGCGCGTGCCAGGCGCGCCATCAATGATCCGGAGGTCACGGCACCGCCGGCCTGGGCGACATGGAAGGTTTTCCAAAGACTTCTCAGCCCGGGCAATTCGCGCAGGACCAGTTGCTCGACGCGCGCGTCCTCGATCAGCGAAACCAGCGCGACCTGCAACGGCTTGAGGCTGCCCACCGGGAAACGCTGCGTGGTAAACACGATATGAGCAGCCGCGTGCGCCGCAGCGGCGCGATACAGGGCGAGCCCCGATTGCCCGCCGAAACCGCGGTAGGACTGCGGCATCCGGATCGTCCAGCCGTCGATGGTGGAGCGCCGTCCTGCGGCTGCGCCTTTGGTATGGATGACCGGTCGCAGCTTGATGTTGCGTCCCCACAAAGCTCGCAGGTAAAGCGACAGGCGGCGCTCGACGTCGGGGAACACGGTCTGATCGCCTTCGGCCTGCAGCAACTGGCGGCCCTCTTCGCTGTCGAGCGTGAAGTAGCGGGCCTGAGCGTTCGGGTCGCGCATGTGCGACTGCACGCCGAGCAGGGCCCAGCGCCGCAAGCCGTCCAACGTCAGTTGTTCGAGAAGTCGATCGAGGCGCTGCAGAATCGGCGCGATACCCACCGGCGCCAGGCTCGCAAGCTCGGCGAGAAATTCCAGATAGTCGCGGTAAAGGCCGGCATCGCGCAGCCGGCGCGCCGCGATATTGCCGGTGGAAAAAACCTGCTCGGCGGTGCGTGCGTCGGTGTGGGCATAGACGGCAAGTGCCGCGTCGATGGTGCCGAACGCTGCCTCCTCGCCGACCTCCCGCGCGACGCCGGGTGTTTCGCGCAGGTAGGCCAGCACCACGCTCCAGCCCAATCCCGCCGTTGCTATTTCACGTGCGCCTTCAAGATAACGCGTCAGGCCTTTTTCAGTAAACGAGCGACTGGCTTCGAGCCAGCCCGACTGCAACAGCTCCCTCGCGTGCGGCCCGAGCGCTTCAAGCAACTCGCTGTACTCGTCAAGCTTCGCCATTGTTCAGTCTACTTCTTGAACCACGGAGGACACGGAGAAAGTCAGGATCGATATGAAATACATCAGCATCGGCAGTCGTTTCTTTGCGGCAGAAGATGGCGCCATTTCAAGAATTTATTCATTGATCCCTTCAAGGTTTTCCTCCGTGCCCTCCGTGTCCTCCG
>JANOGH010000281.1:0-4890 GCA_031414075.1 Betaproteobacteria bacterium
ATTCCCGAGTTGTATGTCGCCGTACTCGGCGCGCTCAAGGCGCGCTGTGTCGTTTGTCCCTTGTTCTCGGCATTCGGACCGGAACCGATCGAAACGCGCATGCGCATCGGCGACGCGAAGGTCCTGGTTACCACGGCGTCGCTCTATGCGAAGAAGATCGCCGGGATACGGGCAAGACTTCCCTCGCTGAAGCATGTTCTGATCGTTCCCGAGGCCGAGACACCGCCGGCTCAGGAAGGAACCCTGGACTTCTCGGAATTGAGCGCAAGGGCATCGCCCGATTACCTGATCGAGCCGACCGATCCGCACGATCCGGCGCTGCTGCACTTCACCAGCGGCACCACAGGCAAGCCCAAAGGCGCGCTTCACGTTCACGAGGCCGTCGTCGCCCATCATGTGACCGGCCGCTTCGCGCTCGACTTTCACGCCGACGACATCTTCTGGTGCACTGCCGACCCGGGATGGGTGACCGGGACTTCATACGGAATCATTTCCCCGCTCAGCAACGGCGTGACCTGCGTGGTCGACGAGGCCGACTTCGATGCCGAACGCTGGTACGAAATCCTCGAACGCGAAAAGGTTAGCGTCTGGTACACGGCACCCACGGCGGTGCGGATGATGATGAAAGGCGGGGTTGCGCCGGCACGCCGGCGTGCGTATCCGCACCTGCGCTTCATTGCGAGCGTGGGCGAACCGCTCAATCCGCAGGCGGTGCTTTGGGGACAGGAGGCATTCGATCTGCCGATCCACGACAATTGGTGGCAGACGGAGACCGGTGGGATCATGATTGCCAACTACGCGTCGATGCCGATCAAGCCGGGTTCGATGGGGCGAGCGCTGCCGGGTATCGAAGCCGGCATTCTCAAGCATCTGCCCGACGGCCATGTCGAGGTGGTGAGCGAGCCGGACGTCCAGGGTGAACTGGCGCTGCGCGTCGGCTGGCCGTCGATGTTTCGCGCCTACCTGAACGAGGACGAACGCTATCGGAAGTGCTTCGCAGACGGCTGGTACCTTAGCGGCGACCTTGCCCGACGCGATGCGGACGGATACTTCTGGTTCATCGGGCGCACGGACGACGTCATCAAGTCCTCGGGACATCTGATTGGCCCTTTCGAAGTGGAAAGCGCACTCATGGAACATCCTGCCGTGGCCGAAGCCGGGGTGATTGGCAAGCCTGACCCAGTGGCGCACGAGGTCGTGAAGGCCTTCGTGGCGCTCAAACTGGGCTTCGCCGCCACGCCGGAACTGCAGCGCGAACTGCTCGCATTCGTGCGCAAGCGCCTGGGCACGGCCGTGGCGCCGAAGGAAATCGACTTCCTGCCCACGCTGCCCAAGACCCGCAGCGGAAAGATCATGCGACGCTTGCTCAAGGCCCGCGAGCTCGGTCTCGCGGAAGGCGACATATCGACGCTGGAATCGGGCGCGTGAAACCATCGCGCGAGCAGTCCCTCGCTGTGCTGGAACAGATGCTGCGCATCCGGCGTTTCGAAGAGAAGTGCGCCGAACTCTACAGCGCGGGGAAGATACGCGGCTTTCTGCATCTGTACATCGGCGAGGAAGCCGTTGCTGCCGGCGTGATGCCTGCGCTCGACGCCGACGACGCGGTGCTCGCCACTTACCGTGACCATGGTCATGCGCTCGCGCGGGGCGTGCCGGCCGCGGGCATCATGGCCGAGATGTTCGGCAAGCGCGAGGGGTGCAGCCGCGGCCGTGGCGGATCCATGCATCTGTTCGATGTCTCGCGCCGATTCTACGGCGGTAATGCCATCGTCGCCGGTGGCCTGCCGGTTGCGGCGGGCATCGCGCTGGCGGACAAGCTGCAGCATAGGGCGCGCGTGACGGCGTGCTTCTTCGGCGAGGGTGCGGTGGCCGAGGGAGAGTTCCACGAGACGCTCAATCTGGCGGCCTTGTGGAAATTGCCGGTGCTGTTTTTGTGCGAGAACAATCTCTACGCCATGGGCACTGCCTTGTCGCGCTCGGAATCCGATACGGATCTTTGCACCAAGGCGGCGAGCTACAATCTGCCGACTGCCAGCGTCGACGGCATGGATGTGGAGGCGGTGTGGTCCGCGGCACGGGAGGCCGTCGACACCGTGAGGCGGCTGGGCATTCCCTACTTCCTGGAACTGAAAACATACCGCTTCCGTGCCCACTCGATGTTCGATCCCGAGTTGTACCGCGACAAGGCCGAGGTGGAAATGTGGAAGCGCCATTGTCCGATCGCCACCCATTCGGCGCGCCTCGAGGCAGCGGGTTCGATCAGGCCCGCCGACATCGAGGCGATGCGATCCCGCATCGAAGCAGAGATCGACCAGGCGGTAGCGTTTGCCGAAGCCGGGTCTCTGGAGCCGGTCGAAGATCTGGAGCTCGATGTATACGCGCGTGCCGCGCCCTCGAATGAGGAGAAGTCATCGTGACGCGCACGACTTACCGGGAGGCGCTGCGGGACGCTCTGCGCGAGGCATTGCAGCGGGAGCCGCGCGCCTTTCTCATGGGCGAAGATGTCGGGCGCTATGGCGGCAGCTACGCCGTGAGCAAGGGGCTGCTCGAGGAGTTCGGCGAGGAACGGGTGCGGGATACGCCGCTGTCGGAGTCGGCATTCGTCGGGGCCGGCATCGGCGCGGCCATCGCGGGCATGCGGCCGATCGTCGAAATCATGACGGTGAATTTCAGCCTGCTGGCGCTGGATCAGATCCTCAACAATGCGGCGACGCTGCGGCACATGTCCGGCGGGCAGGTCGGCGTCCCGCTGGTGATCCGCATGGCCACCGGCGGCGGACGCCAGCTGGCGGCCCAGCATTCGCACAGTTTGGAAGGCTGGTACGCGCATATTCCGGGCTTGCGCATCGTCACGCCCGCCACCCTCGAAGACGCGCGCGGCATGCTGTGGACGGCATTGCAGGATCCGGACCCGGTGCTCATCTTCGAGCACCTGATGCTCTACAACCTGGAAGGGGAACTGGCGGAAGAAGCCGGTGCGGTAAATCTGGACTTCGCAGCGGTCCGGCGCGAGGGCACTGATCTGAGCCTGATCACTTATGGCGGCCTGCTCGGCAAGACGCTGCAGGCCGCCGGGGAACTGGCACAGGCAGGCATCAGCGCCGAAGTGATCGATCTGCGCGTGCTGCGTCCGCTCGATGAACGAACCATTCTCGAGTCGGTGGCCCGGACGCGTCGCGCGGTGATCGTGGACGAGGGCTGGAAAAGCGGCAGCCTGTCGGCGGAAGTGGCTGCGCGGATCATGGAAAAAGCCTTCTACGAACTCGATGCGCCGGTTGCCCGGGTGTGCAGCCGGGAAGTGCCGGTTCCGTATGCGCGACATCTCGAGCAGGCGGCATTGCCGCAGGTCAGCGGCATTGTTGCGGCAGCGAAGAGGGTCATGAGCCATGCATGAGTTCCGCATGCCGTCCCTGGGCGCAGACATGGAAGCCGGCACGCTGGTCGAGTGGAACATGAAACCCGGACAGACGGTCAAGCGCGGCGACATCGTCGCCGTAGTGGAAACCCAGAAGGGCGCGGTGGACATCGAGATCTGGGAGGACGGCGTCGTCGACCGGTTGCTGGTCGAACCTGGCACTAAGGTCCCGGTCGGGGAGCCGATCGCGCTGCTGCGCGGCGAGGGCGAAGCGGCGGCACCTCCGCAACCAGCCGCCCCGGCGGTGGCGGTGGCGGGGCCGGTGGTCGCGCCGGCCTTACCGCCGGAGAAAGTGGCCCGCGCCGCAGAAGTAACGAGGGTGAAAGCTTCCCCGGCGGCGCGTCGCCGCGCCGCGGACCTCGGCGTGGATCTTTCACGGATCGAGGCATCGGCCGCGGACGGTATTGTCTCGCTCGCCGATGTCGAGCGCGCAGCGCAGCAGGCACGCCCCCCGACACCGGGCAAGGCCGCGGAACCCGACCGGGCTGCCGCCATGCGGGCCGCCGTCGGCGCGGCCATGGCGAAATCCAAGCGTGAAATCCCGCACTACTATCTGGGCGCAACCATCGACGTGACCCGCGCCCTATCCTGGCTGGAACAGCAAAACGTCGGGCGCACGGTTGCCGAACGGGTCCTGTTTGCGGCGGTTCTGATTCGCGCGGCGGCACTGGCGCTGGCGGAGGTTCCCGAACTGAACGGGCACTGGACCGGGGGACGGTTGCAGATTGCGCCGGCGGTTCATCTCGGCGTCGGCATCGCTTTGCGTGGGGGAGGTCTGGTGGCGCCAGCGATTCACGACGCAGAGAAGAAAAATACGGTGGAGCTCATGCGTGCATTGGGCGACCTGATCACCCGTGCTCGCAGCGGTGGCCTGCGAAGCTCGGAACTGAGCGATGCGACCATTACCGTCACCAATCTCGGCGAACAGGGCGTCGAGGAAGTGTACGGCGTCATCTATCCGCCGCAGGTCGCCCTGGTGGGCTTCGGAAAAGTACTGCCCCGTCCCTGGGCGGACGGCGCCAGCATTGCCGTGCGCCAGACGCTGCGGGTCACGTTATCCGCCGATCACCGCGCCAGCGTCGGCCATCGCGGCGCGCTGTATCTGGCGGCGCTCGAACGCCTGCTGCTGGAACCGGAGAAACTCGCATGACCCGACAGGACATCCGCATCGCCCTCATCGAGGCGCTTTCTTCCATCGCGCCTGAAGGCGACTATGCGGCCCTGCGTGGCGACCGGCCCTTACGCGACCAGCTCGATATCGACTCCTTCGATTTCCTCAACGTTGTCATCCGGGTCCACGACAAGCTCGGCGTCGAGGTACCAGAGGCCGATTACCAGAAACTGGCGACGCTCGACTCAGCGATCGATTACCTCGCGTCCCGGCTCGGCTAGCCCCTCACTTTTTCTTCTGAAACTCCGACCCGTTCCTCGAACCCCTTTAATTCGTTGAGCGCTGTGAGCAGCGTCCATGCCTT
>JANOGH010000282.1:0-4837 GCA_031414075.1 Betaproteobacteria bacterium
CCGATGGCCACCGGCGTTCCCGGAATGCCTGCGAGCAAGGTGTAAAAAGTCGCCTTCAACCCGGTCTCATTGCTCGCCTTGATGAGCAACGTCAGGTCCGTGCCCCAATTGCCGGTGACCACGCTGTCCGCGCCCGACGCCTTGATTTTGGCGACGTAGGGGGCGAAATCCCTGACCTTGCCCAGCGGCACCAATTCATCGGCGACTATCTCAATGTCCGGACGCTTCGCAGCGAGCATGGCACGGGCCGCGCGGCTCACGGCCTGACCATAGGCGTAGTCCTGGTTGAGCAGGTACACCTTGTGAACGGAGGCCTGTTTCGCCATGTACTCGGTCAAGACATGCACCTGCATATCGGAATGCGCTTCGAATCGGAAGTGCCAGAAATTGCAGTTGGCCTCGGTCAGCGCCGGATCCAGTCCCGACAGGTCAAGAAAAATAACCGGGCGATCGGGGTTGCGCGCGTTGTATTTCACCACTGCGTCGCTCACCGCGTGGGCGATGTTCGAGACTGAGGCTGTTACAAAGCGAATGTCCTGATCGATAGCGTGTCTCAGGACAATCAGGGCCTCCTGCGGATTGCCCTTGTTGTCGAGGGGAACGATTTCCAATTTTCTGCCGCCGAGCACGCCTCCACGCGCGTTGACCAGATCGGCAGCCAATTGAAGTGTCTTGACCCGCTCCTCACCGGGGAGTGCGTAGGGACCGCTGAGGCCGACGATGTACGCAAGCTTGATGCTGTCGGCCGCAGGAGCACCAATGGCGTAAATGACGAGCATTGACGCGATCGCCGCGCGGAACATGAGGCTGAACATGATGGCTTGCGCTCCCGCGGAGTTGCAGTGAGACGAGTGTAACGGGCGGCCTGAACTGGAACAATCCCGGAAGGCCGTATTCCCAGGAGTTGGGTCAGGCCATGCGTCGGCTCGGCGCGGTTGAGTGCGCACGATCTGGACGATTGCACGAGCGCAGGCCGAGGCGGATCGTCGGCTCGGTTGCTGAACCGTTTAAAGGGACGTGAAGGGTAGCGTCCCCTTTCGTTCCGAACCCGCGTAAGCGAACGAACTATTTTCCGCTCTGCTTGCCGGCGCGTTTTCGCAGTCGGTGCAGAATCGCCACGGCGGTCGGAATGAAGTTGATCCGGTGCACGTCGTTGAGCTCACGCGCCCGCCTGAGAAACTCCCGCTCCCGCGGCGGGAATTCGGGTCCCTTGCGGGCGAATACGATCTTGTTTTCAGGGTCCTCGGAGGAAACGGACACCACCTGATTGTCGAAACTGTTCCGCAAACGCGAAATGCAGGCGCCGTACGTCACATCGCTCCCCCAAAGGTTGGTGACCAGAACGCCGGTCTCCGAAAGCCGCGCATGACAAAGATCGTAAAAGTCCTGGCTGCAGAGTTGGGGCGGCTGGCCACTCGCGTCGAAGCCATCGACGATCAGCGCATCCATCCGATTCGCGGGGTCCTTGACGTAATCGGCGCCGTCGCCGCAAATGACGCGAAATCGCTCGCTGTCGGCGGGAATGGCGAACTCCGAGCGAAATGCAATCACCTCAGAGCTGATCTCGATGGCCGTGAAATCCACTGAGGGCAGGGTTCGCAGGCAGTGCTTCGCCATCGAGCCACCGCCCAGCCCGATCATCGCGATGCGGGCCGGGGCGGGATTAAACAGCAGGAACGACATCATCGCTTTCGTGTAGCCGAGCAGCAACTCGTCCGGCGCATGGCGCCACATCCGGCTCTGGATGGTCTGCGGTTCGAAATGCAGCGACAACTCACCCCGGTACTCGTGCAGGAACGGTTTGCCATCGGGCGTTTCAAGCGACCCGGCCTGAAGTCCGGAAAGGTACTCGACGAGCTCGTTCATGACTTTCGGTGGAGAACAATGGGGCGGAGCCATCCATGATGGCATAACGCGCACTGCCTGATTCCTCGCCACCCCGGCGAGTTCAACTCGCGTAGTGCGCCGCCGCCCGAGAGACCTTGTTCTGCCCATCGAACCAGAATACTTCCGCACTCGGCCCACGCGGACCGTGGTACTGGATGACCAGGCTTGATGCACCCACCAAAACTTCTGTCCGATCGAAATGCAGGTTGGGAATCCCGAGCAAATTCTCTCGTCATTGCCATCCCGTCCCCTTCTCCGGCTCCGCGCTATGCTACCGCCTCCCGACTGTTTTGGCCCCGCGCGGCAAACATCTCCTTCAACCATCCCTCCGAAGCTGGCATTCTCCTGCCAGCGCGCACGCCAATGCTTCTTTACTTTTTGACCGCGTCCTTGATCTTGTCGCCCGCCTCTTCCATCTTGTCGCCAACCTTCTCTGCCGCATTGTCGATTTTCTCACCGGCTTTCTCCGCCGGACCCTTCTCGCATGCCGTCAGGCCTGCGACTGCAAAACTCAGCACGACCATCGCTGCAATTCCAGAATTGAACTTCATGTGTTTATCTCCTTAACCGTTGGATAGCCATATGGTCTGCCATTGGTTCCGCAGACCGGTCCTTGGACCGTGGCGCTTGCGCATGGTTGCATCTGTCATGGAAATGACCGGGTAATCATACCGAAGCGTTTGACGGGCAACGGGCCGTTCCCATCGACGTCAATCCTCTAGAATGGCGTCGTCCGTCTCATTCCGAGTATCCGCCATGCATCTGCCCGCAATCCTGATTGCCATTGCCCTGCTGCCCCTCGCCGTTCACGCCTACGAGCCCGGTTCGCCTGAAGCGAGCGGGAGCAGCCGTTACACCTTTGCCTGGCCAATCGGCGAAGGCATGCTCAAACCACGCGGCTCCAGCACGAAAGGCACAGCCGTGACGCTGGATACGGAACCGACGCAAGAGTGGAAACGTCTGCATGCAGAGGGCTTAAGCGATTCCGAGCGCGATCGTCGCGCGATCCTGGCGATGGCCGGCCCCTATCGCGTGAGTTTCGATTTCCTCGAAGTGGCGCGGTTCGATCCGGCGCTGGAGCCGGACGCCCCTTACCAGAGCTGGGGGACCGAGACTGTCTTCGTAGCCGAAGACCGCGAGGATTTCATCGCCCTGCAGCATGTCCTGGTGATGCGCATGCTGCAGCAGGATGGCAGCGAGAGCGAACCCTTCGTCACCCGTCACTGGCGCCAGGAATGGCGATATGAGTCGGACGCCGCGCTGGCCTATCAGGGATCGAATACCTGGGGTCTCAGAAATATCCCGGAAGGCCAGCGCCGCGGCGCCTGGGTGCAGTCGGTGTATCAGGTCGACGACTCGCCGCGCTATGCCGCATCGGGGCGCTGGCAACACAGCGACAGTTTTTCGACCTGGATCAGCGATGAAACCTGGCGGCCGCTGCCGCGGCGCGAATGGAGCGTGCGCAACGACTATCAGGTTCTGCTGGGAACCAACCGCCACACCATCACCCCGACCGGCTGGATGCAGGAGGAAAACAATTTGAAGCTCGCGCTGGATGACACCGGAAAGCCGCGGGAAGCCCTCCCCTATCTGGCGCGCGAATACGGTCTGGCGCGCTACGAGCGCATCAGGAACTACGATTTCACGCCGGGCCAGGATTATTTCGACAAGACCGAACCGTTCTGGGCCGAAGTTCGCGCCGCTTGGAAGGAGCTCATCCGGCGCGACAGTCAGTTCACCCTGATAGAGCCAGTGGATCAGGGCCAGCTCTTCATTGCGTTCTTCGAGTACGCGGAGCGGCTGGCCGACGGCCAGCCGTTCGTCGCCGAAGATGCGCGGGTATTCATCGAGCAGACGTTGCGCCGGTCTTATCTCGCTCCGGCCTAAGGCTTAAGGAACCTCTGAACATGTCCTCATTTGTCATTCCCGCGAAAGCGGGAATCCATGTTTGTAAAGAAGACTGGTTCCCCGCTTTCGCGGGTAAGACACATGTTCAGAGATTCTTTAGCGCGTCGCACCCGCCAGAAAACGCGCACTGGCGCGCGCCGTGTCTTCCGCAAACGGGGCGATGAAGAAATGCTGGTGCCCCCCGTCAATACTCGACGGAATTGAGCCGAATACTTGTTGCCGCTGGGTTAGGCGTTCGCGTCTGAGGGAGCGCCAAGTTCACTTTCGTTCTTGTTCAGTGGGTCATGGGTTCCGGCGTCAAGTCCAGATCGACGGGCGCCAGGTCCGCCGCGTCCGCTTGCGGTCGGGCGTTGCTCGCGATGGGCGCCTGTTTTTGTTCAGTGCGGCGATAGGTAATGCCGTGTTCGATCGAGGGCTTGACGACCTCGAAGTAAGGGGAGATGTCGAAGTCGCGTGGCGAATACAGGCTGAAATGGCGAATCGTCAGCAGCTCGCGGTTGTGGTCATCCGCACCGGGGTCGTCGCGTCGCCGGATCATGTCGGGCAGGATAGGATAGGACACCGACTGAAACGCCTGCGCGATCAGGCTTGAGCAAATTGCCTTGGTCGGGTCGCCGCTGCCGAGCGCCATCATGCGCCGGCGCCAGCGCCTGGGCAGCGGGGGCGTAGGCAGCAAATAGCGCGCGAGATCGATCAGATTCTTCAGATCGTAAGTTTGGCCAAGGCGCGACACCGCGTACTCTACGACGCGTTTGGCATCATCGGCGGTGAGCGCGGCCGGACGACAGATCCGGGTATGGAACGCCGCGTACGTGCTTAGCGCCACTGCCGTGACGCCGTTGACCATGTCCACCTCGACCAGAAACGGCTCATCCTCGCCATTGCTGGCGGCATTCGGGATCGCACCGACGTACAGCGCGGCATGCGACCAGGTGGACTGGGTCAGATACTTGATCGCGTTGCTGATGCGGGTGTTGCCTTCGACCAGCAAAACGTCTCCCGGGCGCAACGTGGAGGCGAGTTGTTTGGCAGGCGACGTGGT
>JANOGH010000283.1:0-2879 GCA_031414075.1 Betaproteobacteria bacterium
AACGGCGACGATCCCGAAGCGGTGTCGCTGGTGACCGAGATCGCCCTGGATTTTCGCATGGAGTTCCATAAGGACGTGGTCATCGATCTGGTGTGCTTCCGCAGGCTCGGCCATAACGAGCAGGACGAGCCGATGGTCACGCAGCCGCTGATGTACAAGCTCATCAGCCAGCATCCCGGCACGCGCAAGCTTTATGCCGAAAAACTCGCTGCACAGGGCGTGATCAAGCCGGAAGATGCCGATGAAATGATCAAGACCTACCGCGACGCGCTGGATGCCGGTTTCCATACCAACAAAACCATTCTTTCCAACTACAAGCCGCCGTTCCAGGTGAACTGGGCGCCGTTCAAGAATATTCCGTGGAACTACAAGGCCGTTACCGGCCTGCCGATCGACACGCTGAAGCAGCTCGCCGCCAAACTTACCACGGTCCCTCAGCATTTCAAACTGCATTCCCGGGTCGAAAAAATCGTCGCCGATCGCCGCGCAATGGCGGCCGGCACTTTGCCGCTCGACTGGGGCATGGCCGAGAACCTGGCTTATGCTTCGTTGTTGAAGGACGGTTACGCGGTGCGCCTGTCGGGACAGGACAGCGGCCGCGGCACTTTCTTTCATCGTCATGCGGTATGGCATGACCAGAATCGCGAACGCTGGGACGCCGGCACCTATATTCCGTTACGACACATCAGCGAGAACCAGCCGGACTTCGTGGTGATCGATTCAGTGCTTTCCGAAGAGGCGGTGCTGGGTTTCGAATACGGCTACGCCACCGCGGAACCGAACGAACTGGTTATCTGGGAAGCGCAATTCGGAGATTTCGCCAACGGCGCGCAGGTCGTGATCGACCAGTTCATTGCCGCAGGCGAGGTCAAGTGGGGAAGAATCTGCGGCCTGACACTGATGCTGCCGCACGGATACGAGGGCCAGGGCCCGGAACACTCTTCGGCGCGGATCGAGCGTTATCTGCAACTTTGTGCGGACTACAACATGCAGATCTGCATTCCTTCGACACCGGCACAGATGTTCCACCTGCTGCGCAGGCAGATGATCAGACCGTTTCGCAAGCCGCTGATCATCATCAGTCCGAAAAGCCTGCTGCGTCACAAGGAATCGATCTCTTCTCTGGAAGATCTCGCCAGCGGTGAATACCAGGTGGTGATCCCGGATGCGGAACTGCAGAACACCCAGAAGGTGAAGCGCGTGGTATTTTGCAGCGGCAAGGTTTACTTCGATCTGGTGGCGGCCCGGCGCGAGCGCGGCATCGACGATATCGCAATCGTGCGGCTGGAGCAGCTTTACCCCTTCCCGCACGACCATTTCAAGATCGAGATCGATCGTTACAAGGAGGCGAAGGAGATCGTCTGGTGCCAGGAGGAACCCGGCAACCAGGGTGCGTGGCACCGGATACAGCACTATCTGCTTCGCCAGATGCTGCCGCATCAGAAGTTGTCGTATGCACTGCGGCCGTCATCTTCCACGCCCGCCGGCGGGTATCTGGCATTGCACAATCAACGGCAAAAAGCGGTAGTGGACGCTGCCCTGTCTCACGGCGTTTGAACAATCACGGCGTCTGAAGAATGCATTCTAGCGGATACGCTGTACCAACAAGGAACGAGCCATGTTAGTCGAGGTAAAGGTCCCGGCATTGTCTGAATCGGTCGCCGAGGCCACATTGCTGTCGTGGCACAAGAAGCAGGGTGAATTTGTCAGGCGAGACGAAAACCTGATCGATGTCGAGACCGACAAGGTCGTGCTGGAACTGCCGGCGCCGGCGTCGGGCGTGTTGAGCAAGGTCATCAAGGGTGACGGCGGTACGGTCGCCAGCAACGAGGTGATCGCGACTATCGATACCGACGCAAAGGCTCCGGCCGGTGCAGCAGCCGTCACCGCTGCCGCGGGTCCGCCCAAGGCGGCAGCACCAGCAACGAGGTTGGAACCACCGGCGGTCATGCCCTCGGCGAAGAAAATCGCCGCCGACAACAATCTCGACACTGCGCAGATCAGCGGCACCGGCCGCGGCGGCCGCGTCACCAAGCAGGACGTGACAAACCAGTTGCAGGCGCCGGCCCTCGCGGCGGAACCTGCGGCGCCTCTGCCATCCCCGGTGAATATTGACCGCGTGCTGGGTGACCGGCCCGAGCAACGCGTGGCCATGTCGCGCCTGCGCCAGCGCGTCGCGCAGAGGCTGGTGGAATCGCAATCCACTGCTGCGATCCTGACCACGTTCAACGAGATCAACATGCAGCCGGTCATGGACCTGCGCAATCGCTACAAGGACAAGTTCGAGAAGGAGCATGGCGTGAAGCTCGGCTTCATGTCCTTTTTTGTGAAGGCCGCCGTCCATGCCCTGAAGAAATTCCCGGTGGTGAACGCTTCGGTCGATGGCACCGACATCGTCTATCACGGCTATTTTGACGTGGGCATTGCGGTAGGCAGTCCGCGCGGACTGGTGGTGCCAATCCTGCGCAACTGCGATCAGCTTTCCTTTGCGGATGTCGAGAAACAGATCACCGATTTCGGAAAACGAGCCCAGGACGGCAAGCTCACCATCGAAGAACTCACCGGCGGGACCTTCTCGATTTCCAACGGCGGCGTTTTTGGTTCCATGCTGTCGACGCCCATCATCAACCCGCCGCAAAGCGCCATCCTCGGCGTGCATGCGACCAAAGACCGTGCGGTGGTGGAGAACGCACAGATCGTCATCCGTCCGATGAATTACCTTGCCCTGTCCTACGATCACCGCATCATTGACGGCCGGGAAGCGGTGCTGTCCCTGGTCGCGATGAAGGATGCCCTGGAAGATCCCGCACGGCTGTTGCTCGACGTTTGACGCCTTCCATGCCAACGGATTTCGATGTAGTTGTCATCGGCGCCGGGCC
>JANOGH010000284.1:0-1752 GCA_031414075.1 Betaproteobacteria bacterium
GCGCCCAGGGTCGCCTGCGGATGGGGCTCGCGTGGATCCACCGCCGTGGGCCTTCTGATGGCCGCGAAAACAACCGCGTTTCGCGCGCGTTTTGGTCGCTTTTCCCCGGGCCGTTCGCTAGAGTCGCTGCAAGCCGAACAAAACCAGGTCCCCGGATCGCCAGGAGGACCGTCCTGCCAGATCAAGGTTGAGCCAATGAATCTGTTCCTTACCAAGCCTATTTCAGCTTCCCCACACGACGATGCCGGCGAGCCGGTCGAGGGCAGCCTCGAAGGCGAAGCCACCCTGAAGCGCGTGCTGACGGCGCGGCATCTCGTGCTACTCGGCATCGGCGGAGTGATCGGTGCCGGTATTTTCGTGCTCACCGGCCAGGCCGCCGCCCAGCACGCCGGGCCCGGCATCATCTTGAGCTTCGTCATGGCCGGTTTCGCCTGCGCGATGGCTGGGCTTTGCTATGCGGAATTCGCGGCGATGATGCCGGTCTCCGGCAGTGCCTACTCTTACTCGTACGCCACGCTCGGTGAGGGCGTGGCATGGTTCATCGGCTGGAATCTCATTCTCGAATACCTGTTCGCGGCCTCGACCGTGGCCGTTGGCTGGTCCGGTTACATGAACAGCCTGCTCGGCTCGATCGGAGCCTGGGCCGGCGTCTCGCTGGCGTTGCCGGACGCGCTCGCTTCCGCGCCGCTGACTGTCGCACAGGGACGCATCGTAACCACCGGCGCCATCATCAACCTGCCGGCGATCCTGATTGTGGTCGCCATAGGCGCACTGTGCTACCGCGGTATCCGCCAGTCCGCGGCCGCAAACGCCGTCATCGTCTCGATCAAACTCACGGTGATACTGCTGTTCGTCGTTTTCTCATTGCAATACGTCGATCCCGCTAACTGGGAGCCCTTCATTCCGCCCGAGGAAGACGGACGATTCGGCTTCCAGGGTGTCGCACGGGCGGCGGCAATCGTGTTTTTCGCGTACATCGGCTTCGACGCGGTCTCGACGGCCGCGCAGGAGACAATTAACCCGCAACGCAATATGCCGATCGGTATTCTCGGTTCGCTCGCGATCTGCACCGTGGTCTATATTGTGGTGTGCGCCGTGCTCACCGGCATGGTGCCCTACTCGGAGCTGGGCACGGCAAAGCCTGTCGCCACGGCCCTCGGGTTCTATCCGAAACTCCTCTGGCTCAAGACGGTGGTCGAGATCGGCGCCGTTGCGGGCCTGACTTCGGTAATCCTGGTGATGATCATGGCCCAGGCACGCATTTTTTATGCGATGTCAAAAGACGGGCTGATCCCGCCTGCGTTCGGCCGCGTGCACCCGAAGTACCGCACACCCGGATTCGGTACCGTGGTCGTCGCTGTGATCGCCATGACCCTCGCGGGCCTGTTGCCGATCGGCGTACTGGGTGACCTGGTGTCAATGGGAACGCTGCTCGCGTTTGCCACCGTCTGCATCGGCGTGCTGGTGCTGCGCTATACCCGCCCGGACCTGCACAGAGCGTTCCGCGTACCAATGGCTATCGTTGTCTGCCCGGTGGGCGCAGCCGCCTGCCTTTACCTCTTCGCCCAGACATTCGCCGACAATTGGCACTGGATGAGCGCATGGATCGTGATCGGCATCCTCATCTACCTGTTCTACGGTTCGAAACGAAGCGTTCTGCAGAAGGCGCACGCAGCGAGTTGATCTGCGGCAAAAACCGAAGGCAGACAGACACCATATGATCTATATCGGCGTCGTTACGATTTACTGCCT
>JANOGH010000285.1:0-4620 GCA_031414075.1 Betaproteobacteria bacterium
GATGTTCCCGGTGGCGATCGCCTGCGGCAACACGTTCATCTTGAAGCCCTCCGAGCGCGATCCGACGACGTCGCTGCGGCTTGCGGAGCTCCTGAAGGACGCGGGCTTGCCCGACGGCGTGTTCAACGTCGTTCACGGCGACAAGGTCGCGGTCGATGCGCTGTTGCATGATGCGCGTATCTCGGCGGTGAGCTTCGTCGGCTCGACGCCGATTGCGGAATACATTTATCGCACCGGCACCGCGAGCGGAAAACGGGTGCAGGCGCTGGGCGGCGCGAAGAACCATCTGGTCGTGATGCCCGATGCCGATCTCGATCAAGCCGTGGACGCGCTGATCGGTGCGGCCTACGGTTCGGCCGGCGAGCGTTGCATGGCGATCTCCGTTGCGGTCGCGGTGGGCAATATCGCCGACAAACTGGTGGAGAAACTCGCCGAACGCGCCAGGGCGTTGAAGATCGACACGGGCACCAACGACACGGCGGAAATGGGGCCGCTGGTCACGCGGCAGCACCTCGACAAGGTCAGCGGCTACGTGGATCTGGGCGTCAAGGAAGGCGCGAAACTGGTCGTGGACGGCCGCGGCATCAAGGTCAAAGGCCACGAGAACGGCTTCTTCCTCGGCGGCTGCCTGTTCGACCAGGTCAGGCCGGACATGACCCTGTACAAGGAAGAAGTCTTCGGTCCGGTGCTGGCGGTGACGCGCGTGCCGGATTTCGAGTCGGCGGTCGACCTGGTCAACAAACACGAATTCGGCAACGGCGTGTCGCTGTTCACGCGCGATGGCGACTGCGCGCGTGAATTCGCCATGCGCATCCAGATCGGCATGGTCGGCATCAATGTGCCGATCCCGGTGCCGATGGCGTTCCACAGCTTCGGCGGCTGGAAGCGCTCGCTGTTCGGCGATCATTACGCCTACGGTCCCGAGAGCGTGCGTTTCTATACGCACCTGAAGACCATCACGACGCGCTGGCCGACCGGCATCCGCAAAGGCGCCGAGTTCGTCATGCCGACGATGAAGTGAAGCGGTGACGGGTGACAAGTAACGAGGCGACAGGATGATTCAACCAAGGCTTTTTCGGCGCACGGCAATTACTCTGCCGATTCTTCTCATCGTCCTGTTGGGTGGTTGCGGAAAGAGCGAGCCTCCTCCTCAGGCGGCGACCGGGCAGGATTCGCATCCGGTGAAGAACATCGAATCGTTGCCGTCCGGGAACATTCGGGAAGGCGCGCGCACCATGAACCGGGCCGCGGACCTGGGCCAAGGCCTCGATCAACAGAAACAGGATCGCGACAAGGAAGCGGAAGCGCAGAACAAGTAACCCGGGGATCACCATGGGCAGCATTGAAAGCGTGGACACGTTACGAAAACTGATCGGCTCGCCCAGCGAGATGGTGCCGCACAAGATCCATCGCGAACTGAATGCCCGTGCCATCGGCTTCATCGGCAAGTCGCCGATGCTGATGCTGTCCACAGCGGATGCCCAGGGCCGCGCGACCGTCTCGCCGAAAGGCGATCCAGCCGGATTCGTGTACGTCGAAGACAGCCGCACGCTGCTGATTCCCGAGCGCAAAGGCAACAAGCTGATTTTTTCGCTCACCAACATCCTCGCCAGTCCCGGGGTCGGCCTGATATTTCTGGTCCCCGGCACCTGCGAAACCTTGCGAGTCCAGGGCGAAGCGGAACTGCTCGACGACACGGCGTTGTGCGCGAAGGTGCCGGCGCGCGGCAGCCCGGCGCTGCTGGTTATCCGTGTGCGCGTCACCGAATGCTACTTCCATTGCGCCAAGGCGTTCCTGCGCAGCGACCTGTGGAAACCGGAAACCTGGTCCGAGAAAATACCCATCTCCTTCGGCGAAGAGATCGCCGAGAGCGGCGGCATCGGCCGGGAGTCGATCAGGGAATTCGACCAGGCAGTCGCCGGCCGCTATAAAACCGACCTGTAATACAGAGGGCCGCATGAAATTACAGTGCGTTTCCGGTTTCACCCCCCTGCTCCTGCTGCCTGCGTTGTTGCTGACGTTAGCCGCCTGCGCCACGCCGAAGAAAACCGAAGCCGATGCGCCGAAAGCAGCGCACGCGGCGGCTGCGCCGGCTGCAGAGGTACCGATCCGCGACACATCCATCATTCCCGGCGAGCGGGCGGGTCCGATCCTGCTCGGCATGTCATTGCAAAAACTGATCGAGGTCGTGGGCGAACCGGTTTCCAGCACCGCCGCGCGCATTCCGAGCGGCCGCAGCGCGTTGCTGTATCGCTATGCCGATCCGGGCGCCTCGCCGGATGGGGCGCTGCTGGTCATGGTGAGGGAAACCGATCAGACGGTCTACTCAGTCAAGCTCGACAGGATCGAAAGCTTCCAGACGCGCGAAGGCGTGCGCTACGGTTCCTCCGAAGCACGGGTCCGGGCCAGCTTCGGTAAACCGCAATCCATCCAGGAATCGAGCGCCGGTGAACTTGCGCGCGCCTACTGCTATCTGGTCGGACTGGCCGTGCGCCTGAACGCCAGCGGAAATGTGGAAAGCCTGACGGTGTTTCCCGGCACCGACGTGCGCAAGATCTGCAAGGTGCAGTAGATTTCTCTCAAGCGCCGAGCGTCGCGCTGCCGCGCCCGTCGAGCGCGGCTTCCAGCGTATGCCAGCCCAGCAGCGCACAGTTCACCCGCGAAGGAAACTCGCGAATCAGTTCCAGCATCGGCAACTGGCCGGAATTCGCCTGCAGACTCGAAGCGGCACCCGGATCGCGCAGCAACTTCTCGAAACTCTTGTACAGCGCTCTGGCCTCCTGTACGGTCTTGCCTTTCACCGTTTCGGTCATGATCGAGGCGGACGCCATCGATATCCCGCAGCACTCGCACTGGAACGCGGCGTCGATGACACGATCCCCTTCCACCTTCGCATAAACATCGAACGTATCGCCGCACAGCGGATTAATGCCGTGCGCCTTGCGATTGGCGCCTGCCAGCTCGTGGAAGTTGCGCGCATTCTTGATGTGATCGAGGATCACTTCGCTGTACAGGCTGCTGGAATTCGACAAGGGCTCTGACATTAAGGGCACTACATTGAGCAGTGAGAATTTTCAGACTCCCTCCCTTGCGCGTAGCGCGGGGGAGGGCTGGGGTGGGGGCAGAATCGAGCAGCCCCCATCCTAACCTTCCCGCGCATACGGGGGAAGGAACTTGCAGGTTCGTAGGGTAGCGCCATCGGGCTCTGGCCAGTTCATGCGAGCGGCCGGCCGCCGTCGATGGCGATAATGCAGCCGGTGGAGTAATGCAGGTGGGCCACGACGGCCAGCGCAGCCGCGCCGATCTCATCGGCGCTGGCCAGGCGTTTGAGCGGCGTGCGCGCGGCCTGTTCGTCGCGCCACTTCTTGTCCAGACCCTTCACGAAATCGGTATCAACCAGGCCTGGTGACACCGAGACAACTCGGATCTCCGGCGCCAGCGCCCGGGCGAGGGATTTCGTCATCGAATCGAGCGCCGCCTTGGATGCGCAATAGGCGACGTTGCTGCCCATCGCCGTGACGCCGGCAATCGAGGAAATGTTGATGACCAGACCGTCGCCGCTGGCGGCAAGCAATTTCCGGAATGCGCGCACGGCGGCAAACGGACCGCGCCAATTCACGCGGAAAATATCGTCGATCAGCTTATCGTCCAGCGCATCGAGGTCATTGTGCGGCACATAGCGGGTGATGCCCGCGCAGTTCACCAGCACGTCGAGCCGGCCGTGTTTCGCCTGCACGTCGGCAGCCAGCGCATTCAGCGCCGCGCTGTCGTCTACTGGTATGTGTGCGACGGCGTGCCCCTTGCCGGGCAGCTTGGCGACAAGGTCCCTCGCCGCTTTCTCTCCACTGTTGTAAGTGACGATGCAGGTCGCGCCGGCATTGGCAAAGTGGCGGCAGATCGCCGAGCCGATCGCGCCGGAGCCACCAATGATGACGCAAATTTTTCCCTGCAGAGGAAATTCCGCTGCCATGCTTCGAGTACTTTCAGGAGCTCGTGAATACGTGAATATCGTGAATGCCGTAAATATCGTAGGGACCTAGCAATGCCTTCATAGTTCACGACATTCACGGCATTCACGATATTCACGGCCTTTATGCCGTTCGCAGGCGCCCATGCTACCAACACCAATGAGACCGTATTGAACCACAGAGGCAGGGGGAACGACTAGAAGTCCGCGGCGGATCAGCGCATGCGACGCAGAGGCAATCTCGCTACGACTCCCCGTTTCGCCTTGGATGCGAAGGGTATTGCACTGTCCGGCCCGGGAAGCACTCCTGTTTCTGACTGGCGTTGAAGCATGTCCTGAAACAGTCCTTGCGTGGCGCCCGACGGCGGCACCCCGAGCACCACCGACAACGTGTGCTTGAGACGCCGGTATACGCTAAGCGCCTCGGTACGCTTGCCCAAGCGCTCGTAACAGCGCATCAGGCCCTGTTGAAAAGATTCCACGATCGGGTCGGCATCGATACCGCGCAGATAACACTGAACCGCCCCGAGTAGATCGCCACCCGATTCCAGAGTCACGCCATACCTTGACAGCGCGTCAATGAATTTGCCTCGTAATCGCTCTCTTGGTGCAACGCTCCACGACTCACCTTCGTCCTCGGGCAGGAAAGTGCC
>JANOGH010000286.1:0-2892 GCA_031414075.1 Betaproteobacteria bacterium
CCTCGTTTGTCATTCCCGTGAAGCTTGTCCCCGAATGATTCTATCGGGGAGCGGGAATCCATGTTTTTCAAGGGAATCTGGTTCCCCGCTCCCCGATAGATTCATTCGGGGACAAGCTTCGCGAGGACGACACTTGTTCCGTGTTTCAATATCGCATCGTGGCCGATGGCCGCAAAATGACAGAACCAATCAGAATGCTGCGGGACAACCGGAGCCATGCATCATGAGCCTTTACCTGCGTCAGGTTGCGCTGGTCGCATCGAAACTCGCGCCTGCGATAGACGATCTGTCCGCGATCTTCGGAATTGAACCCTGCCACGTCGATCCCGGTGTCGGCGCATGGGGTCTGGAGAACACGCTCATTCCCGTCGGCAGCAACTTTCTGGAAGTTGTCGCCCCGATCAAAGACGGCACTGCCGCCGGGCGGTACATCGCAAGGCGCGGCGGGGATGGCGGCTACATGGTCATCTGCCAGACGGAAAGCCGCGATTCGCAGCGCGCTTTCCGCGAACGCGCTGTCGCCGCGGGCGTGCGCGTCGCCTACGAGGGCGAGCGCGAAGGATTCAGAATCATGCAGCTTCATCCCGGTGACCTCGAGGCTGCATTTCTGGAGATCGACTGGGACATCGAGTCCGATTTCGCCGGGCGCTGGGAACCGGCCGGCGGCACAGACTGGAAAAAGCACGTTCGCACCGGGCGGGTACGCGAATTCACGGGCGTGGAATTGCAATGCACCGATCCCGCGGCGCTCGCGGCGAAGTGGGCGCAGGTCGCTGATCTCCCGGTGACATCCTTAGGCGGAATACCAGGCGTGCAATTGGCCAATGCAAGCCTTCGCTTCATCAAGACCGCCGACGCGCGCGGTTCGGGGCTATGCAGCGTCGATCTCGTCGTCAACGACCGTGACGCCATATTGCGTGAAGCACGCCGACGCGGTTGCCACATCGGCGGCGATCATGTCATCGTGTGCGGGACGCGGTTTTACCTGCGCTAGTGTAGTGCTTTGGAATTAGGGGAGCATTCCCTCCCCTGCGTGCGGGGGACAAGGGAACACTTGAAGCGCAGCAGGGTAGGGTGGGGGCGAATCCCGCACGTGCAGGCCAAACTTGCCCCTATCCCGGCCTTCCCCCGCAAGCGAGGGAAGGAGTTTTTCGGCTACAAATACGCATTAGTTCCAAATAGGTTGAAGCACCACACTAGCCAAGCCCTCAAAGGGAATTCAGAAGGCATGTCCGACCCGCAACAGACAAACCAATCGACGGTCGATCTCGATGCCGTAATCGTGGGCGCCGGGTTTGCCGGTTTATACATGCTCCACCGCCTGCGCGGCATGGGATTCCGGGTGCGCGTATTCGAGGCGGGCGCCGGCGTCGGGGGCACATGGTATTGGAACCGCTATCCGGGCGCGCGCTGCGACATCGAGAGCATGGAGTACTCCTTTCAGTTTTCCGATGAGTTGCAGCAGGAATGGGATTGGTCGGAGCGCTACGCCACGCAGCCGGAGATCCTGCGCTATGCCGATTACGTGGCCGAGCGCTTCGACCTGCGCCGGGATATCCAATTCGACACGCGCATCGTGTCCGCGGTCTTCGACGAGCAAGGCAGGCACTGGACCCTGGAAACATCCGGCCGCACCCGTGTGAGCGCGCGCTTTTGCATCATGGCCACCGGTTGCCTGTCCTCGGCCAACACGCCGCAGCTCGCGGGGCTCGAGACCTTCGCCGGCCCGACCTATCACACCGGCCGCTGGCCTCACGAAGAGGTCGATTTCACTGGCCAGCGCGTAGCGATCATGGGCACCGGCTCATCGGCCATCCAGGCCATCCCCATCATCGCCGAGCAGGCCGCCCGCCTGGTTGTTTTCCAGCGCACGCCCAATTACTCCGTTCCCGCGCACAACGCCGAATTGGATCCCGGAATTCGGCGCGAAGTGAAAACGAACTACAAGCGCTTGCGGGACAGCGGCAAGCAAAGTCCCAATGGTGTGTGGTCCTTTCGCTTCAATCCTGCGCGCGCGTTGCAAACCACGCCGGAAGAAAGGCGCCGGGAGTACGAGGAACGCTGGGCCTATGGCGGCGTGTCCTTCATGGGGGCCTACACCGATCTCATGTTCGAGCCCGAGGCCAACGAAACAGCCGCGGAATTCGTTCGCGGCAAGATCCGCGAAATCGTGCGCGACCCCGAGGTGGCCGAAGCTCTTCTGCCGCGCTATGTCATCGGCTGCAAGCGGCTGTGCGTGGACACCGGCTACTTTGCCACCTTCAACCGTCCGAACGTCACGCTGGTGGATATCAGCGCCTCGCCCATCGAAGCGATCACACCGCATGCAGTCAGGGCTCTGGGCAAGGAGTACGAGGTCGATACCCTCATACTCGCCACCGGCTTCGATGCCATGACCGGCGCGCTCACCCGCATCGATATCCGCGGACGGGGCGGCAAGACGCTCAAGGAAAAATGGCAAGCGGGTCCGCGCAATTATCTGGGGCTCTCCACGGAAGGTTTCCCCAACCTCTTCACCATCACCGGACCGGGCAGCCCTTCGGTGTTCACCAACATGATTCCTTCCATCGAGCAACACGTGGATTGGATCTCGGAGTGTTTGCGCTACATGAGGGGAAAAGGCATTGCGCTCATCGAGCCCGAGCGGGAAGCCGAAGACCACTGGGTGACCCACGTCAACGAAGTGGCGGCTGCCCACCTGCGTTCCGCATGCAACTCCTGGTACATCGGCGCCAACATCCCCGGCAAGCAACGCGTGTTCATGCCCTACATCGGCGGATTTCCCGTGTTCCAGAAAAAATGCCAGGAAGTGGTGGCGGCAGGTTACGAGGGATTTGCGCTTTCGGCGTAACTAATGCATCGACGACTAGGCTGGCAACGTGCTCGTGTGCC
>JANOGH010000287.1:0-1770 GCA_031414075.1 Betaproteobacteria bacterium
GGCGGAATCGGTGTACAACGCGTTGCCGTTCGCGTCGTTGCAGCGAATGATGTCGGCGTTCGCGGTGGCCTGTGACAGCAGGCTGGCTGCAGCCAGCAGGAGTAGTTTCATGAGTCGCACGCGCATGTTAGCGTTCTCCTCGTATAGGACCGGACGGCGTGCCGCCCTACCATCGCAAGACCGCGGACGGCGACGACCGATTCAGATCATCGCGCAATTCGATTTCGCTCGCAATGTCGAATGTCGCGTTCTAGTGTAGTGCTTCTGAACTACCGGAACTTTCCCTCCCTCGCGTGCGGGGGAGGGTAGGGTGGGGGCGAATCCCGCACGTGCACGCTAAACATGCCCCCATCCCCACCTTCCCCCGCAAGCGAGGGAAGGAGTTTTTCGGCTACAGAGACGCATAAATTCCAAACAGGATGAAGCACTACACTAGCGGGCTCGTACCGGCGGATAGCCTCACCCCTTGGTCGTGTAGACCACAGCGTCCAACGCAATACATCCCTCCCCTTTTGCGCCGACCAGCACCGGGTTGAGGTCCAGATTGACCACACTGGAGTGCGGTTTCATCATCAACCGGCTCACCGCGAGCACCGCCTCGCAGAATGCCTCGACGTCGAGCGCCGGCTCACCGCGCACGCCGGCCAGCAATGGCGCGATGCGCAATCGTCCCAGGGCTTCCTTTACTTCGGCCGCGCTAGACGGCGCAATCAGCAACTGGACGTCGGGCATGGCTTCGACGTACTTGCCGCCATCGCCGACCAGCACTACCGGTCCGAACACCGGGTCGACGCGTGCCCCGATCATCATCTCCCGGCGGCCGCGTGCCATTTTCGCGACGATGGCGCCCTCGAATCGCGCGCCATGATCCGTCAGCGCCTGCTTCGTTTCCGTGAATGCCGTGCGCACCTGGTCCGCGTCGTTCAACCCCAGGCGCACCAGTCCCAGCTCACTCTTATGCGAAACGTCCGCCGAGCAGCCCTTCACCGCCACCGGACCGCCCAGTTCCGCCAGCGCCGCTGCCGCTTGGTCGGCGCTGGTGCACAAGCGGAATTTCACGACCGGCACGCCGGCGCCCGCCAGCAATTTCAAACTGTCCGCTTCGTTCAGCATCGCCGCTGTCTTTGTTGCCGCAGCCGGCGCTCGCGTGCTGGCGACCGCCCTGCCCTTCGCTGCCTCGATGAGTTCCCCATGCGACAGGAACTGGTTCAGTGCCGCCACCGCTTCGTATTCGGTGGGGAACACCGGCAAGCCATGCGCCTTGAAGCGCGCGGCGATGCTGGGTTGCGGAATCGCAGTGACCAGCGGCTTGGCCGTCGCCTTGGCGAAATCCGCGGAATCGCGGGCAAAGGCTTCGACGTCGTAACCCTGGCCTGCAACCGGGATGCCGATCAGGAACGCGTCGGCGGCGGAATCACGCGCCAGCACCGGCAGGATCTGCGAGAACAACCCGCTGTTGGTCAGCAGCGCCGCGGTGATGTCGATCGGATTGGTCGTCGTTGCAAATCCGGGCAGGATCTTTCCCAGTTCTGCGCGCGTCCCGTCCGCCAGCTTCGCCAGAGGCATGCCGACGCCGCTGGCGGCGTCGGCGGCCATTACGCAGACTGCGCCGGAATTGCTGATTGCCACCAGGCTGCGGCCCTTCGGCTTCCAGCCCTTCAAATACATTTCCGCGCTGGCCACCAGTTCAGCGGTGTCGCGCGCGCGCCAAATGCCAAGCTTGGCCAGAAAGGCGTCGACGGTCCTGTCCTCGTTGGCCAGCGCGCCGGT
>JANOGH010000288.1:0-6724 GCA_031414075.1 Betaproteobacteria bacterium
TGGCATGTTTGAGCGCCATGGCGTAATTGGTCGCCGCCACAACCTCCATGTCGCCCTTAGCTTTCTGAGCATCGGCGTCCCCGGTGTCCCGTATGTCCCCTGTGCCCCTGTGGTGAAGGCCGTTCGCCGAGACGCTCGGTCGTTCCGCGAACTGTTCCAGGTGCTTCGCGAGGTACTGAGTTCCCAACACGACTAACCACGGAGGACACGGAGAACACGGAGAAGACCAGAACGACGGAAAACACGGAAATTATGAACATACAATCAGGGATATTTGTTGCTGGGTCACCTGCGTCCGCGCACCTTTTACATTCTCGAATGTGGTTTTCCTCCGTGTCCTCCGTGTCCTCCGTGGTTCAATGGTTTCATGAGCGAAAACGAACAAGTCGTCATCGGACTGGTCTCGATCAGCGACCGCGCCTCGAAGGGCGTGTACAAGGACGAGGGCCTGCCGGCGCTGGATGAGTGGCTTGGCAAGGCGATTCGCAACCCCCGCCGCATGATAGAGCGCCTGATCCCGGACGAGGCGGCGGTCATCTCGCACACGCTGAAGGAGTTGTGCGACAAGGAGGGGTGCCATCTCGTGCTCACCACCGGCGGCACCGGGCCCGCGCCGCGCGACGTCACCCCCGAGGCCACGCTCGCGGTTGCCGATCGCGAGATGCCCGGCTTCGGCGAGCAGATGCGCCAGATCAGCCTGCACTTCGTGCCGACCGCCATCCTGTCGCGTCAGGTGGGTGTGATCCGCGGCAGGACGCTGATCGTCAACCTGCCCGGCCAGCCGAAATCCATTCGCGAGACGCTGGAAGGCCTGAAAGACGCGCACGGCAAGCAGATCGTGCATGGCATCTTCGCCGCGATCCCCTACTGCATCGACCTGATCGGCGGGCCTTATATCGAAACCGACGACAACGTCTGCAAGGCTTTCCGCCCCAAATCCGCCATCCGGCCTAAACCCTAAACCCAACGCAGAGGCGCAGATACCCTACGTGCGCAGCACGTCGGAGTACCCTTTTAGGACGCAGAGGACGCGGAGAATGGCAATAACGGAAGAGAAAGCACAGCCAGTTCCCGCGCTGGGTGGATACTATCGCCGAAGAACACTTGCGGAAATCTAACCTTCCAATATCCTTTCATATTTTTCTTCCTCTGCGTTCTCTCTTTTCCCTCTGCGACCTCTGCGTCCCACGACTTTGACCCACTATGAGTGAATCCCTGCAAGCGATTGAGATCGAGACCAAACCGAAGCCGAGCCACAGCGTGATCTGGCTGCACGGCCTGGGCGCGGACGGCAACGACTTCGTGCCGATCGTCCAGCAGCTGTCGCTGCCGCCGCTGGGCATCCGCTTCGTGTTTCCGCATGCACCGATGCGCCCGGTGACCATCAACGGCGGCTTCGTGATGCGCGCCTGGTACGACATCGTCCTTCAGGATCTGGCCATGAAGGAAGACGAGTCGGGTCTGCGCCAGTCGCAGGAGATGATCGAGCAACTGATCGCGAAGGAAAAATCGCGTGGCGTGCCCATGAGCCGCATCGTCATCGCCGGATTTTCACAGGGCGGCGTGATTGCTCTGCAGACCGGATTGCGGCAGCCCGAACGGCTGGCCGGCGTGATGTCGCTTTCTGCTTATCTGCCGCTGCCGTCGAAGATCGAAAAAGAACGCAACGCAGCGAACCGGAACGTGCCGATTTTTCTGGGTCACGGCATCGCCGACAATATCGTGCCGTTGCCGCTGGGCATCGCATCGCGCGATCAACTGCTGAAACTTGGTTACGACGTCGACTGGCACCAGTATCCGATGCCGCACTCGGTCTGCGCCGATGAACTCGAGGATATCAGCGCGTGGCTCACCCGCGTACTGCTCTAAGGCAACGCCTCACCGCGAAGGCGCGAAGGCGCAAAGGGAACGCAAAGAAGGACGAATGGAAAAAAGGGCGCGAGGAAGGATGGCATCAAGTAGTCAGGGCATATTCGGCTCCGGTACTGAATTCAATATCCGCCCATTTGCAGCTATCAATACCCCAATTGGGTTTCTTTGCGTTCCCGTTGCGCCTTCGCGCCTTTGCGGTTAACAGGTTCTAGGTGACACGCTGCACAATGCGGTAGCGCGCCATCTCGAATTCATTCCCCTGCTCGAGCAGGAGGCGGGGCTCCAGGACGTAACGGGCGCTGTAGAGCTCCATCTCCAGGCTGGAATCAGGCAGGAAGCCGCCGGCCGGCAGCAGCAGACTCACTTCGCCCAGGCTTGCATTTCCGCCGGTATGCGACGGCAACAGCAATACTTTCCAGGTTTTCTCGGCATCGGTTCTCTGATGCAATGTCACCAGCCGCGCACCGCGCGCCAGCAATTCGATGCCGACATTGCGCTGACCCCCTTCCCGTGCCGCCAGGCGGCGCACGATACCGACCGCCCAGATGCGGGTGTCGGCCGGCTTCACGGCCAGCACCTTGCCCACGTGCAGCCACTCGCCATGGCCCATGGGCAGCACGGCACCGTAACCGTCGTCACTCTCGTTCTCCACACTCCAGGTCTCCGCTGGAGGACGCATGTGTTCCACAATCTCGTCCGATGAAAGACGGGTCATGATCGCGTCGAAGCCGTGCACGATGCCGATCTGCGACAGCGAACGACGGCGCTCCGCCCGCCGTTCCGGACGCCGCTCCCACCAGTGGTGGCCAAGATGCTCCAGCACGTGGATGACCGCACCTATGTCGCTGATCCCGTGCAGATTCATTTCGCTCGGCACGATCTCCCCGCCGGCCAGCCGCAAAACGAGTTCATCGATCTGCGTCATGACGCGGCCCGGACCGAAAAATCTTGCGCCCGAGCGCACCACGGAGGCGGGCGTGTAGCGCTCCGGCGCCGTCCAACGATCGATGTCGACGAAGAAGTTGCAGGTCTTCGCGGGATGGCGCTGCAGTTCGAATCGGTCCGACAGGTGATCGATGACGCGGTGGGCGATGCCCACTTCCAGGGCGGGCAAGTTGTCGACTGCCGACACCGCGAGCATCATGGGTTTCAGAAATTCGCGAGCCAGCGTCGACTTGTCCTCGTAGACCACGACGCGGGCCTGGCCCATGCCCTTGTCCTCGACGAAGGCCCACAATTGGGACAGGGTCTGCCACAGATCCTTCTCGACCGGCAGATAACGCATGAGCTGCCACTTCAACCTCGTCGAGGTCGCGCGCATAGCGCGCGCCATCACCATCGGAATCCTGTCGCCGACTTCCGCCCAGCCCTGGCTGTAAGTCTGAAACTGTCGGACCAGATGCAGGTAGGCCGCTTCGAGCTGCGCGCAATACAGCGATACCGGACCCCAGGCCCGCGGCTGCCCCTGCGACTCGGTCTTTCCGCCGCCCGCAAAATAGCGATGCTCCAGTTCCTCCAGAAACTCGCGTGCACCGCGGTCCGCCTGATCGACCATTTCGATCTGCAAGGCCAGCCTGAGATCGGGCTGCGAATGCACGGCGTCGAGCCGTGCGCCGTACTCGGCGAGCAACGGGACGCTATCGGGCGTGGACATGAACGGCAGGATTTGTGCGGAGTGAACTACGGTGGTGGATCGTCACGCGAATGATTATTTCCGCTCCCGGACTCCGGCGGGGCTCAAACGGCACCCTGCATGACGCGGAAGCGCGCCAAATCGAAATCGTGCCCGCCTTCCATCAGCCTGCGCGGCACCAGCAGGTAGCTGCGCTCATAGGCGCGCATCTCCATGCTTCTCTGCGGCGAAAACGCACCCGGCTTCAGCAGCAGATTCATCTCGGCTGCGCCGTTGGTAGCGTTCGCATTCGACGGCAGCAGGAGCGCGCTCTCCAGTTCCGCACCACCCGCTGCTCTGATCGCCGCGATCTTCACCACGGTCGCGCCCCTGGTCAGCACCTGGATGCCGACGTAGCGCTGCTTGTGGTCGTAAGCCGACATCCGGCGCACGATGCCCACGCCCCAGGATGCGCCGTCCTCGATCTTGACGCCCAGCAGCGAGCCGACGCGCAGCCAGTCGCTCCTGACCTGCGGCATCAGCGCGCCATAACCGCCCTCGCTCTCGTTCTCGACCGTCCAGACCTCGACCGAACTGTCGAACGACAGGTCCTGCGTTTCCCCGGAAATGGTGGAAACGATTTCGTCGAAGTCGTGGACCACGCTCATGCGCGATACGGACACACGCCGCTCATCTCCACGTGCAGGCGGGTTCGGCGCCCAGTAGCGCGCGAGGTGGCGCAGCGTTTCCAGCACCACTTCCGGGTCGAACTTGCCGCCCAGGTTGACGAACGAGGGAACCACGCCATCGGCCTTAACGGTGGCTAGCAGTTTCTCCAGCTCCTGCGCGGCACCGTCCGGTCCGAAGAAGCGCAGGCCGGCCGTCATCGGCAGCCGCGACATGACGCGCGCGGGCAGCTTGCCTTCATTCAGATCGAAGTAGTAGTGGCAACCTTTCGTGGGCTGGCGATTCATTACAAAAAATTCCGAGTACTGCGCGACGATGCGCTCGGCGATTTCCAGTTTCGGCGGCAGCAAACTATCGGTCGAGGAAATGGCCAGCATCACGCCTTTGAGGAACTCACGCTGCGCCGTGGACTCACCGAACTGCCCCGGATAGACAAGGACCGGCGCGGTGGCATATCCGCTTTCTTCGGCGTGGGCGTAGAGTTTTCCCATCTGCACCCATACTCTTTGCTCGACCGGGCCATAGCGCAGCAACTGCCATTTGAGTTGCAGCGTAAACGCGCGCAGTCCGCGGGCCACCACCACCGGCATCTGTCCTTTCAGCGCCCCCCACCCGCCGACACCCACCTGGAAGCGGGTCACGCACATCTGGTAGTTATCCGCGAGTTGCTTCCAGAATGCGAATACGGTGTTCCAGATGCGGATTTCCTGGAATTTCTGCAGGCGCGCGCTGCTGCTGAGATAGTCCAGCGAAAGTTTGCGCTGATGGTTCTTCGCCGACTGATCGATGAGATCGATGATCTCGAGAACACGCGTCGGCTTCAGATCCCCGGCGACGCCCAGCGAGTCGAGCCAGTAGCAAAGCTCCTCCAGCGACTTGTACGGATCAAGCGGCGGCAATTCGGCGATCACCTCGCGCGCCGCTTTCTCGTCGGCCAGCGGATGGTCCGATTTCGATCCCTGGATCCACTTCAGCATGCCAACCGCCCCCCCCGATTCAAATGTTGAATCCGACTGGCCAAGATTATAACGCGCTGTTTATCCGAACAAAGTCATTTTCGAAACGAAGAGTTCAGGGAGAATCGGAAACCTTGTCGCGCAGCGCGGCAAGGTGGCCGCGCTGCGCATCGATGCCGGCCAGCAACACCAGTCCGACGACGAAATAGCCGCCCGTAATGAGGATCGCGAGGCGATGGTCGCCTCCCGACACCCAGCTGACCAGGCCATAGGTGATCGGGCCGAGAATCGAGGACAGCTTCACCGATAGCCCCCACAGGCCGAAGAATTCCGCGCGCCGGTCCGGCGGACTCATGTAGCCGACCAGCGCGCGCCCCGCCGACTGGCTGGCACCGAGGCAGATGCCGGCAAGATTGGCCGCGATCCAGAACAGTGCCGGGCCATCGGCGAGCCAGGCCAGCAATACCATCACGCACCATCCGACGAGCGTGATCGCCAGCGTGCGCACGTGTCCAAGTTTGTCCTGCAACTGTCCGAAGGCGAGCGCACCGATGCTGGCGGTCACATTGACGACCAGGATGAGCATGATAGTCTGCTGCGTGTTGAACTTCATTGCCTGCTCGGCATAGATCGCCGCCAGCGTGATAACCGCCTGCACGCCGCCCTGATAAAACAGAATGCAGACCAGAAAGCGCATAAGGTCGCGATAGCGGCCCGCGTCTCGCAACGTTTCCCAGGTGCGCGTGAACACACTCGCGTAGGTGCCGCCGGTCACACGCTGCGGCGCGGCCCGCTCTCTGAGAAAAAGGAAAGTTGGCAGCGCACCGACGGCGAATAGCAGCGCGGTGATAATCATGGCGACCGGCACGAACTGCGCGGAGGATTGCCCCTGCGCCTGCGCCCAGGTCACATAGGCCAGCGAAGCGCCGAGACTGACCAGCCCGCCGATGTAGCCCAGCGCCCAGCCCCAGCCCGACACCTTCCCCAATGCTCTGCCCTTCGCCAGTTCCGGCAGAAAAGCGGCAATCAGGTTTTCGCCGGTGCCGAAGAAAAAATTCGACACAACCAGCAGCGTGATGCCCAGCACCAGATCGCCCGGGCCGACCAGAGCCAGCGCGGCAGTGGCGGCGACGCAACCGATCGTCGTGATCGCCAGCAGACGCTTCTTCGCCGCGTGCGCGTCGGCGTACGTGCCGATCAGCGGCGCAGTGACGACGATGAGCGCATAAGAAACCGACAACGCGAGCGTCCAGGCAAAAGTCGCCCACACTTCCTTGCCGGCGACGACGGCAACGAAATACGCGTTGAATACTGCGGTAATGACTACAGTGGTATAGCCGGAATTGGCGAAGTCGAACATCATCCAGCCCCACACTTCGCGGGGCCGGACGTCGTCGACCAAATTTCTGAAAGGATCCGTTTTCACCGCAGAGGACGCGGAGGACGCAGAGGAAAGACAAAAGTTGATCTTGTGTAAGAACCATTCATTGGCTGATGATCCACCGCAGCGAGAGTTGGCGGTGTGGGTCCATGTACAGCTGCGCTACCTTCAACCAAAGTTTTCTCTTCCTCGGTACTGTTTTCCTCTGCGTCCTCC
>JANOGH010000289.1:0-6180 GCA_031414075.1 Betaproteobacteria bacterium
GGCCGCCTTCGACCGAGCCGGTGAAACAGACAAAATCGATCAGCGCCGAGCCGATCATTTTCGCGCTCTGATCGTGCGTGCAATGCAGGAACTGAAAGACCCCGTCGGGCAAACCGGCTTCCTTGAAGCATTCCGCAAACCGCTCCGCGCACAGCGGCGTTTGATTCGAGTGTTTCAGGATCACCGCATTACCTGCCAGGATGGCAGGAACCACGGAGTTCACGGAAGTGAGGTAAGGGTAGTTCCAGGGCGCCAGCACGAGCACCACGCCCAGCGGTTCGCGGCGGATGAAACGGCGGAAGCCCTGTTTCGGTACGGCCGCCATATCGGCGAGCGACTCCGGCGCAATCCAGGCCATGTAGCGGGCGCGCTCCTCGAAGCCGCGCACTTCTCCCGGCGACTGGCTGATCGGCCGACCCATCTGCCAGGAGATTTCCTCGGCGATCTTTTCCTTGCGAGCGACAAACGCGTCGATGAAGCGGTTGACGATGGCGATGCGTTCACCGATCGGAACGTGCTTCCACTGTGCCTGCCCATGTCGGGCGCGCTCCATGGTCTGCTGGATCAGGGCGTCGGTTGCGAGCGGCCGCTCGACGTAGACCCGCCCGTCGACGGGGGAGATGGTTTTCTGTATGTCAGTCATGGTAGATCGGTGACAAGTGACGGGTAACCGGTAAAAGCGAGACGGTATCCGAGGATTCGGGCTATACATTCTGCGCCAACGTATACAGGAGAGGTCTTACGCATTTGACCCGTTACTCGTAACCCGTCACCCGCTACTTGTCACCCGTCACTTGTCACTCGTCACTGCCTCTTTCAGATAATCTCGAAGTAGCGTTCCAGTTCCCAATCGGTCACGGCCTTGCGAAACTGGCGTTCTTCCCATTCGCGGGTAGCGGCGAAGTGCTCGACGAACGCATCGCCGAAACACGCGCGCGCCGCTTTCGAGGCTCTCAGCCGTTGCGCCGCATCCCACAGGGTCGTCGGCAACGCGCCCTTGGCCGGCGGCTTCTGGTCGTAGGCGTTGCCGCTGATCGGCTTGCCCAATGCCAGTTTGTGCTCGATCCCCCACAGGCCGGAGGCGAGCGCAACCGCAAGACCGAGATAGGGGTTGCAGTCGGCGGCGGCAATCCGGTACTCGACGCGCTGGCTCTTTTCCGAGCCTGGGATCACTCGCAATGCGCAGGTGCGATTTTCCGCGCCCCATGTGGCGTGGGTCGGCGCCCAGTAGCCGGGCACCATGCGGGTGTAGGAATTGACGGTGCTCGCGACCATGCCGAGAAATTCCGGCATCAGCGCCTGCTGGCCGGCGACGAAATGTTTCATCAACGGGCTCATGTGCAAGCGGTCCTTCGGGTCGTGGAACACCGGCTTGCCGCCTTTGCCCTTCAGCGAGACATGAATGTGGCCGCTTTGTCCCGGCAGTCCCGCATTCCATTTCGCCATGAAGGTCGCCATGCGTCCGTTCAACTGCGCGTGGACCTTGATGAACGTCTTGAACAGCCCGGCCTTGTCCGCCGCGGCGAGCCCTTCGTCCACGGCGATCGCAGCTTCCAGCACGCCGGGACCGGTTTCCTCGTGCAGGGCCTCGAGGGGAAAGCGCATCTGCTCGCACAACTTCAGCGTCTCGTTGTAGTAGCCGGCATGCACGGTATTACGGATCACCGAGTAGCCGAAGTATCCCGGCGCCATTGGCTTGAGGTCACGATAGTGCTTGGCGCGTACCGAGTCCGGTGTTTCGTCAAAGACGAAGTATTCGTATTCGAAGCCTGCATACACTTCGAAGCCCATCTTGCGCGCCTTGTCGAGCACCCGTCTCAGCACGCCGCGCGGACACGGCGCCTTGGCTTCGTCGGCAAATTCGGCGAGGAAGAACAGCATTCCCGGTTCGAAGGGGATGTCACGGCAGGTGTCAGGCAGGATCCGCACTAACGCATCCGGATAGCCGGTATGCCAGCCGGTGAATTGCGTGTTGTCGTAGAGCTGGTCGTTCGAATCCCAGCCCAGCACCACGTCGCAGAAGCCGAAACCCTTGTCCAGCGAACTGAAGAATTTCTCGCGCGACATGTACTTGCCGCGCAGGATGCCGTCGATGTCGAACACGCCGACCTTTACATGCGTGAGCTTGCGCTCGTTGACAATTTTTTTCGCGTCGGCGACGGTTTTTACGTCTTCTGGTTTCATCGGCGGGTCGGTCGAGGTTCGAGTTGAATGCTAGCGCTCCTGCAGTCCGCTTTCGTGTGCGCAAATTTCGCGTGACAGAGTTTCGACTCGAACGATATGCTCACTTAGCCTCGTGGAGGGCCTCACTGCATTCCGAGTATCGGGCCAAAGCGCACCCATTCTTTTCCGTCAAACCGCATCATTTGCCCTTGCTTAACTGGAAAGTAATCGGTGGGGCCTGTATTGAGAGCTATGCCGGGGAGCAATAGTGACAACTGAAGGCTCTTTATGTTTGTCGCCTGCCTCAGAACATTTTCTCGAGACAGATCGTCGCCGCATTGCTTAAGCACATGGACGAGAGTCTGCGCATAGAGATAACCATAGACGTTATTGTCGTCCGACGTATCGCCTTGTGGGTAGTATGCCAGCATCCAAGCGAACCACTCTTTCATTCCCGGATCGTCCTTCCAGCGCGGTTCGGTGGGATCCTTTGTAGAACTTAGAGAAATGATCCCGACGGACTTCTCCAATCCCGCTGCTTTCAACACCGCACCTACGGAAGTCGCTATCTTAGGAGTAATTAAGAGCGGTTTCCAGCCGATGTCGTAAACCTTCCGAATGGCCTGGGCTTGAGCTTTTGGCCCTGAGATAGAGAAGAATGTATCCGCCCCGGAGCTCTTAAGGGTAACGATCTGGGAGTCTACCGCCGGATCCGTTATCTCGTAGGTGACTTCGGCCACGATCATGGTCGCAGCTTTACTGCCCAATCCGTGCTTGAAACCTTTGAGATAGTCCTTACCAAAATCATCGTTCAAATAGAGTATTGCTATTTTCGCGTCGGGTCTATTCTGCAGAAGGTACTTAGCGTACAGGTTCGCTTCTATCTGATACGGTAACTGCCATGCCATAGTCCACGGAAAGTCTTTCGGATCGCCCCATTTTGTCGCGCCAGTGGCAAGGAACAGATGTGGAATCTTTTTGCGATTGACATATTTGTGTATCGCAGTATTGGTTGTCGTACCCAGAGAGCTAAAGAGAAGAAGGACCTGCTCTTCCTCTACCAATTTGCGGGTCTGTTCGACGGTCCGTGCTGGATTGAAGCCGTCATCAAGACTGATCAGTCGAATCTTGCGTCCGTTAATTCCGCCTTCGGCGTTGATTTTCTCGAAGTAAGCGATCTCCGATTTACCAATTGTTCCATAGGCCGAGTTCGGGCCGCTGTAGGGCATGGTTTGGCCGATCTTGACTTCCGTATCGGTGACGCCAGGCCCGTATCTCTTATCCCCGCTGATACCCAGGGTCGGAAGTAAAAACATCCCGAGCGCAAGGACGAACTCTCTACTATGGCGCAGTTGCATAGACTTTCCTCCGGTAAAGGTTCTGACTCTTCCCCGCGCGCAATATGCCCAATAATGTGAAGGGCTGCTTTACAGCGGTAACCTAGCATACTTGAAGGGCGGTTCCTGGCCGATAACAGACTTCGAGATTTTGAGTTGGAGGATGCCGAGTTCATCGAATCACGACATCGCAGAGGACTAGGCGGTTCTTTCCGCCCGTGCCCTCACCTCCAACGCTTTCCCGGTGGGAGAGGAAGCACGTTGCTTCCTCTCAGGCTCTTACTCGTTCCCCGCGAGGATCGTACAACGGCGCGAGGTGCAGCGTGCAGGCCATCCGCTCGGCTGCGACCTCGAGTTCGTATCTACCGGAGTTCAGCATGGCGTCATCCACACCGCTCTCGTTGCGTACGTAGCCGAACCCGATGTTCTTGCCCACGGTATAGCCCCACCCCCCGCTCGACAGCCATCCGACGCGCTCCCCATCGCGATAGATCGTTTCCCGGCCGAGCAACACAACGCCGGGGTCGTCCACGGTGAAGCAGGCCAGCCGCTTTCCAAGCGGCTTCGACCGCTGCACTGACAGGGCATCGCGCCCCAGGAACGGGATTTCTTTTGCCAGCTTGACGGCCCAACCCAATCCCGCATCGAGCGGCGTGTGATCGGGGCCGATGTCGGCTCCCCAGGCCCGGTAGCCTTTTTCGAGCCGCAGCGACTCGATCGCGCGATAGCCCGCGTTGGCGATTCCGTGTTGCTGGCCTGATTCCATCAATCGCTCATAGACGGCGAGCGCGCATTCGACGGGGATGTGCAGCTCCCAGCCCAGCTCGCCGACGTAAGTCACGCGAAGCGCGCGCACGGGCGCGCCCGCAAGGTCGATCTCGCGGCAGGTGCCGAACGGGAACGCCGCGTTGGACACGTCGGCGCCCGTTACGCCGGACAGCACGTCGCGCGCTCTCGGACCCATCAACGCCAGTACGCAATATGCCGACGTGACGTCGACCAGCGTCGTGTCCCCGCAATCCGGCGGAATGTTGCGACGGATCCAGGCGAAGTCGTGGGTGGCGTATCCCGTTCCGGTCACGATGTAGAACTCGTTTTGCGACAAGCGCGCAACCGTCAGGTCGCATTCGATCCCGCCGCGCGCGTTCAACATCTGGGTGTAGGTCAGGCTCCCCGGTGGTTTGCCAACGTCGTTGGCGCAGATCCACTGCAGCGCCCGTTCGGCATCGTTGCCGATCAGCATGAATTTGGCGAAGCTGGTCTGATCGAACAGCGCGACGCGCTCGCGACACGCCTGATGTTCTGCGCCGACGTAGGCAAACCAGTTCTGGCGGCCATAGGTATACACATCCTTGGCCTCGACACCGGGCGGTGCAAACCAGTTGGGCCGTTCCCATCCGAGCTTCTCGCCAAAGCACGCGCCCAGATCCTTGAGCCGCTGGTAAAGCGGCGATATTCGCAACGGCCGGGCGCTGCGATATTCTTCGAATGGCCAGGCCATCGTGTAGTGCTTGCTGTAAGCCTCGATCGTGCGCGTGCGCACCCAGTCATCCGAGCGATGGTGGCGGCCAAAGCGGCGGATGTCGACCGGCCACAGATCCATGGGCGGTTCACCGGCCGTAATCCATTCGGCCAATGCGCGACCTGCGCCGCCGGCGGAGGCGATGCCGAAGGCATTGAAGCCCGCACCGACGAAGAGTCCCCTGACTTCCGGCGCCTCGCCGAGGATGAAGTTGCCGTCCGGCGTGAACGACTCGGGTCCATTGATCATCTGCTTGATGCCTGCATTCTCCAGCGCGGGCACCCGCGCCAGCGCCTGGGTCATGTGCTGTTCGAAGTGGTCCCAGTTTTCGCCCAGCAACTGGAACTCGAATCCTTCGGGAATGCCGTTCTCGGCCCAGGGAATCGGATTCGGCTCGTAACCGCCCATGACCAGGCCGCCGACTTCTTCCTTGAAATAGATCAGCCGGTCGGGGTCGCGCAGCGTCGGAAGATTCCTGGGTACGCCGGCGATCGGCTCGGTGACGATGTACTGATGTTGCATCGAGACCAGCGGTACGTTGACGCCGGCGAGTTTTCCGATCTGCCTGGCCCATTGACCGCCGCAGTTGACGACAGTCTCGGTACGGATCGTTCCATGCGCGGTGTTCACGGCGCAGACATGGCCCTTGTCCAGTTCAATGCCCGTTACCGGACAATCTTCGATGATCCTGACGCCGTGCATGCGTGCACCCTTGGCGAGCGCCTGCGCGAGGTCCGAAGGATTGACCTGACCGTCAGTGGGCAGAAAAGCCGCACCCACGACATCGGCGCTGTCCATGATCGGCCATAACGCCTTCGCCTCGGTCGGAGACAGCAAATGCATTTCCAGCCCGAAACTGTGGGCGGTGGTCGCCTGACGCCTGATCTCGGTGAGACGCTCCTGATTGCACGCGAGGCGAAGGCCGCCGTTGCGCTTCCAGCCGGTCGCCTGACCGGTTTCCTTTTCCAGCTTGTCGTACAGTTCCACGCTGTACTTCAGGAGTTGCGTCACGTTTGCCGATGTGCGCAGTTGTCCGACCAGCCCCGCTGCGTGCCACGTCGAGCCACTGGTAAGTTTTGCACGCTCCAGCAGGACGATGTCCTTGAAGCCCAGGCGCACCAGATGGTAGGCGGTACTGCAACCGATGATGCCGCCACC
>JANOGH010000290.1:0-2430 GCA_031414075.1 Betaproteobacteria bacterium
AAAACGAGTGAATTGAGTACGAACGACAGACTTTTCGTCACCACGCGCGACGTTCCGGGATACTCCGACGTTCTATCATCGTTCATGTTGGGACTTTCTCCGTGTCCTCCGTGTCCTCCGTGGTTCAATATTTCAAAAGCAGGCGCGGATAGTGGCGCCGAGGGCGTCGCGGATATCCGCGTCGTCGGTAATCGGCCTGATGAGCGTGACATCGCAGGCCGCGACCGGTTCCACGCCCTGGCCGATCAGCGAGCCGGCGTAGATCAGCATGCGCGTGGAGATGCCCTCTTCCAGTCCGTGGCCTTTCAGGTTGCGCGCTCGCTCGGCGATGGTCACCAGTTTTCCGGCGGTTTCCGGCCCGACGCCGGATTCGTGGCTGACGATTTCGATTTCGATGTCGCGCGCCGGATAACCGAAGTCGAGCGCGCCGAAGCGCTGCTTGGTGGACTGCTTGAGATCCTTGAGGATGCTCTGGTAACCCGGGTTGTAGGAAATCACCAGCTGGAAATCCGGATGCGCGTGCACCAGCTCGTTCTTTTTTTCCAGCGGCAGCATGCGGCGCGCATCGGTCAGCGGGTGGATCACGACCGTGGTGTCCTGGCGCGCTTCGACGACTTCATCGAGGTAGCAGATCGCACCGTAGCGCACGGCCAGCGTGAGCGGCCCGTCCTGCCAGCGCGTGCCGTCGGCATCGAGCAGATAACGCCCGACCAGATCGGAGGCGGTCATGTCCTCGTTGCAGGCCAGCGTGATCAGCGGCTTGCCGAGTTTCCAGGCCATGTATTCGACAAAGCGCGTCTTGCCGCAGCCGGTCGGCCCCTTGAGCATCATCGGCATGCGCACGGCGTACGCCGCTTCGAACAGCGCCACTTCATCGGCGACGGCGCGGTAGTACGGCTCCGCGTCGATCGTGTATTGGCGCACGAGCCCGTTGGCGGGCGTCAGGTTGTCGGTGTCCTGAGGATTCATGGTTTCATTTCCTTCGCGGCATCGGTGCCGCACCGGTCAGAGTCTGGCGAACGGCCGCCCATACGGAAAACAGGGCAGTCTTCAGCGCGGCGGCATCGGTTGCAAGGATACGCGACCACGCGCCGCTTTGGTTCGGGAGAATGGTCGCCCCTGCATAGACGCCGGCCGATGCCAGTGCGGCCCGCATCGCGGCGACGAGTTCGGCCGGCGGTTTGGCAGAGGTCACGACAAACAGGCTGCCCTGCGCCTTCCAGCTTCCCGTGATGCCGGCCAAGCCGCGCGCCAGCTGAACGCCTTCGATGCGAAAACGATCGCGAGCCAGCAGTTTTCCCGCCCCATCTTCGATCACGGTTTCGGATTGCAGCCAGTCGAAGCGGTCGTCGCCGCCCTTCGGATCGTGCAACAGCACAGATTCGCCGAGGATGACCGTCGCGCCCGGATGCACACTCACCCGCACGCCGCTCGTCAGCTTCGCGCGCGGAAACAGGATGACGGGATCGGGCAGATACTCGAGGAACGATCCGGCCTGGGCATGGAGCTCGACCTGCTGACTCGCGGCCTGCAACACCATGCTGTGCACGACCGTGGAGGCCGCGGTGGCAACATGCGCAGCGGCGCCTTCACCTGCGGTGATGCGCAGCCGCAGCTTGTCGCCTTCGAAGATGCCACCCGAACAGGATTGCAGGTACACCGTCGGCATGCCGGGCGGATCGCCGGGCATCTTCAGGCTCCTGCCGACGTGGAAGGGATAGCCCACGCGCTGGCGATGCACATACGTTGCCCCGTTTGCGTCGCACGCAAACTCCAGCTCCGCCTGCGCCGTCTGCGGTCGCGGTGGCGCCAGCGCGGCCGGATCTGCGTCGAGGGGATTCACCGGTCGAACAACACCTGGCGGGAGATTGTTTCGACGACTGCGTCCACGCCGTCGCCCGTCGCACAATTGGTCAGCAGCACGGGCCGGCCGCCGCGCACCTGATCGGCTTCGCGCGTCATGCGCTCGAGGTCAACGTTCACGTAGGGTGCCAGGTCGGTCTTGTTGATGACCAGCAGATCGCACTGGATCACGCCGAGGCCGCGCTTGCGCGGAATGTCGTCGCCGCCGGCGACATCGATCACGAAGATCCAGTAGTCCACCAGATCGAGCGAGAACGTCGAGGCGAGATTGTCGCCGCCGGATTCGATCAGGATCAGATCCAGGTTTCCGTACTTCTCGTCCAGCTCGTCGGCCGCCTGCATGTTCATCGTCGGATCTTCACGGATTGCCGTGTGCGGACAGGCGCCGGTCTCCACGGCCAGCACGCGCGCCGGATCGATCAGCCCGCTGCGGCGTACCCGCTCGGCATCTTCCTTGGTGGCGAGGTCGTTAGTGATGACCGCCAGGTTGGTGCCGCGCTGGATGAAGCGCGGGATGAGTTGTTCCAGCAGGCGGGTCTTGCCGGACCCGACCGGCCCGCCGATGCC
>JANOGH010000291.1:0-6252 GCA_031414075.1 Betaproteobacteria bacterium
CAACACCAGCTGCCCTTCGCCCGCCTTGGCCGCTTCCCAGCGGCGCAGCAGCAGGGCCACCTCCTCTTCGCGGCCCACCAGAGGAGTCAGCATCACCCCGCCGTGGGCCGCCTCGAATCGCCCTTCGGTCCTGCGCGCGGATTGCACTCGCCAGGCTCTCACCGACTCCGCGATCCCCTTAAGCAGTCGCGCACCCAGATCAGTGAGTTCGAAAGCATCACCCACCAAGTGCCGCGTGGCAGGCGCGATCGTGATCTCATCAGGTCCGGCCAGCCCCTGCAGCCGCGCGGCCAGATTGGGCGTCTCGCCCACCGCCAGTTTCGGAACCGAGGCATCGCCCGCGCCGGTCTCTCCAACCACCACGGACCCCGTCGCAATTCCGATGCGCACGCGCAACGGGTCAGGCGCCCGCACCTGCTTGACCGCCTCGACGATCCTCAGCCCGGCGAGGATGGCCCGCTCGGCATCGTCCTCGTGTGCTCGCGGCCAGCCGAAGTAAACCATCAGCCCATCGCCGAGGTACTGCGCGACATGGCCGTCGTACTTCTGGATCACCGCACCGCAGGCCTGTTGGTAGGCGTGCATCAGCTCGCGCAGGGCTTCAGGGTCGAGCTTCTGTGACAGCGCCGTCGACCCGACGAGATCACAAAACATGACGGTGAGCTGGCGGCGCTCCGCCCCGGGACTTGCGGATTCTTGCCTAGCGGGTTCGAGAAACGCCTCCGCGCTTGAACGCGACAACGGAGCTGATCCGCCCGCGTCGGCGATTGCGTTCAGCAACTTCTTGCGATGCCCCAACGACTGGACACCGAGGTCGCGCAGATCCTGATCGGTCAGACTTTCAAGAAGGTCGGGCCCAACATCGTTGGCCTGGAAAACTTCGGCATACTGAGAAAGGCCGAGCGCTGAGAGCCACGCTGTGATGGTGTCCACGAAATCTCCAGGCTCCTAAATTCCCGCGGGAATCATTGTAGTCTATAGCCTCGGGGCCAATCTCAAGCACTCGCCGCTACTGCACCCAAGAGATAAACCGGTTTCACCTTTACCGGTACGGGTTTAATGTTCTGTTCGCTGTTCACCGTTCACTGCTCACTGCTCATTGCTCACCTTATTGATCTTTTCGTAATTCATGACACATTCTTCCCTCACCCTCGTTCCCTCTCCCGGAGGGAGAGGGAGGAAAAAGCCCTTCTCCCTCCGGGAGAAGGGTGGGGATGAGGGAAGCCACTTTGAATTGAAGTTCTGTCATGTATTTTGGAAGGCTCAATAAATCCCTCGCCCCTCTCCCCTCGTCCCTCGCCCCTGTAACTCAATCACGCCGCCTCGACCGACTCCGGGGCACGCACGCGCTTGGTTTCCGTGATTCTTCTGCGCCCCCAGCCGCCGCGCCCGATCGGCTCGATGCCTTGCGCCGTGAGCGCCTGGCGCAAATCCTCGAGTACCGCTTCGCGCCGGCGCCGCAGTGCCGACGCAAAGCTGCGCCAGAATACCCAACCCACGCGTTCGAGCGATCGCTGCCGGCGCATGTCCTCTATCCACTGCTGCGGCCCGTGGTACTTGTCGCCATCGCACTCGACCGCAAGGCGCGCATCGTCGCGGCCTTCGACCACGAGATCGACGCGATAGGCGCCGACGGCTACTTGCGGCGTTACCTGGTAGCCCTCCCCGTTCAGCCAGTCGAACAATTCGCGCTCGAGCGGGGACTCGCAGATTTCGCGCAAATCCGTCACGCGCACCGGTTCCTCGCTGAACGGCCGCGCGAAGTGCGTGATCAGGCTGCGGCGCAGCCGGTCGGACTCGGAAAGATGATGCAACTCGACTGAGCGCACCAGGATCATCCGGTCGCGTGCGCGCGAGGCCGCGACATTGAACCGCTGCGCAAACGTATCCCGGGAAAGCGGTGCCCCGACCTCGTTCGGCGCGGAGACCATCGACAGGTAGATAATGTCGCGCTCGCGGCCCTGGAACAGGCGGGCGTCGCCACAAGTAACGGCGTGACGGCGCATCGCATCGGGCCCCACTTCTTCCGTGAGCCTTTCCCAAATCCGCAGGGCCTGTTCTTCGCCCAGCAGGGAAACCACGCCGACCGTGCGGCGATGCATCTTCGGATCCGCGGCCAGCGCCTTGATCTCGCCGACGATGAATTCGACTTCGGCGCGATTGACGCCGCTCTCACGCCGGGCATCGGCGATCAGGTAGTCCAGCAGCGGGGGATCGAGGCGCTCCGAACTGCGGGCCAACCGCAACGGACGCAACTCGTGGGCGTAGAACTCCCGCTTCGAGTACTCGATGATCGGCGCCACGCAACGGAAATGCTCCTTCAGCATCACGCCGCTGCGCGCGAACACCACCTTCGCCAGGTCGTAGATCGAACGATCCGGCGACATTTGCGCACGGTAGAGCGGCACCTGTTCCGGCAGATAGCGCTGCATCAGCGTCTTGATGCGTTCTTCTTCGAGGCCGATCGCCTGCGGCGACACCTGCCGAGCGTCGCCGACGATCAGGAGCTTGCGCGCGCGCAACAGCACCGGCAGCGCGGAAAGATCGGACTGGGACGCTTCGTCGATGACCACCAGGTCGAAGCAGCCCAGTTGCGCCGGCAGCGATTCGGAGACGCGATGGTGCGGCATGATCCAGCACGGCACCGCGCGGTGCGCCTCGGCGGCCGCGAAGCGCGCATCGCGGCGGTAGCGGAACGCGCGCTTGCCGGTGCCTTTGCCGATGCGCTGGATGGCATTGAGATAGGCTTGCAGCGCCGCGCGCACGTTGGGAGTGGCATTCTCCGCGAGCTTCAGCCAGGTGCGCTTGACGACCAGATCGTCGTAGGCGCGCGCGAGGTCGTGTTCGATGCCGGCTCGCGCAGCGGAGAGCTTCTTGAACTCCTCCTGTGCATCGATCGCCTGCAGATGGGTGGCGAGACGGCGCAGCCGCCAGTCCCGCAGCAGGGTCTCTGGAAGCGCCTTGTCTTCGTCGCCCTGAGCCGCCTGCGTCAGCTTCTGCGCCAGTTTCGGCGCACCGGATTCGGCAATGCTTGCGGTGACCTCGTTGACAATTGCCAGCGGCCCGGCCAGCGCATGCAGACGCGCCAGTTCCACCATGAGCACGCTCCATTGCGCGAGCAGCGCGGATTCGTCCAGTGCCGGGTTGCCGAGCGTGCGCGCCAGGAAATCGCGCAGGCTGTCGACGATCTTGCCGCGCTTGCCTTCCAGCGCGCGATGCAGGCCCTCCAGCACACCGGAGATCCGGGCCAGCTGGTACTTGTTCAAATGGTGGGACAGCGCATGCTCCACTTCGGCAAGCGCTTGCGCATCCTGTCCGGCAAGAGCCGCACGCGGCCACGCCGGGAACAGGTTCATCGCGTTGGCGCAAAGCCCGGCTTCTTCCTGCGCAAGCTGTTTCACCTTCGCATACAGGGCAAGCTGCGATTCCGCCGACAGCCGTCCTCTCGCATCGGCGGCGAGGACAGTCTGGAATCCCAACTCGGGGGCGATCGCGTTCCAGCGTGCCGTGAGCTCGCGCCTTTTTCGCAAACGCGCCAGATGCGCGAGCACGATCTGCCAGTCGGCGGCGATGATGGGCGGTGCGCCGGCGACGCGAACCAGGCCGAGGAGTTTCTGCGTATCGGACTTGCCGAACAGGGACGACAGGCTGAAGGCGCGCCGGCCGCCGGCCAGATTGGCCACCGCCTGCAGGAATTGCGCGTCGGTTTCCGCCGCGTCGGGCACGAGGATCGGCCGCGTGAGCGCCTGCACGCGCTGGGTGCCCGCCTGCTCGATCTCGACTGCCAGCGCATCGAACACGTCGAACAGTTGTTCGGGCTCGCCGCGCTTCATGCTCGCGATCACGCCATCGGACCACGGCAGGCGCAGCGCGGCAATGTCGTCGCGCAGCGCCTTGACGCGCGCGATGTGCTCGCTCAGCGCCCGTGCCTGGGCGATTGCCTCCGCGCCGGAGCCCGCGAGCGCGGGCAGTTCGCTGGCTCGCCCCTGCGCGATGAGCCGCGTGAAACGCTGCAACTCGTCATGCGCCTTCACCAACTGCAATGTGTCGGGAAAGTCGGCGGGCACCGGAAGCACATTGCCGGCGTAGTCGATCTCGCTCCCGAGCTGCCTGCGCGCCTCACGCAAGCGCGCAATGCCGTCGGCGGTGAAGCGCGGCGCATACTGCGGCCCGACCCCGAGCGCATCCGCAATCCACTCGAACTCTCCGGTTTTCTGCATCACTTCGGCGGCGGCATCCTGCGGGTCGATGCCCTCGCCTCCGAGATCGATGCGTGACAGATTGAGTTTTGCCCAGCGCCCGAGGTCGGTATCGATGCCCTTCAGGCGACCGTGAAAAGCATCGATGGTCTCCTCCAGCCGCGCAATTTCGCGGCCAAACGCGGGAGCATCAAGGCTCTGCACTTCGGTGGCTATTTTCTGGATCGAATGCTCGAACCGGTTCACGCCGTCCTGCTCGGCGGCGAGCAGCGCGATCGCCAGCGGCTGGATCGCTTCGGGAAGTTGGTCCCGCAGCACTGCGAGCGCCGGATCACGCATCGAAGTCACCAGCACGCGGCGGCCGTTGGCCAGCCAGTGACAGATGATGTTGGCGATGGTGTGGGTCTTGCCCGTGCCCGGCGGTCCCTGCACCACCACGCCATCGGAAGTCTCGAGCAACTGGACGATGCGCGCCTGCTCATCATTGAACGGCTTCGGAAAAAACAGATCCCTTGCCTCCGCGGATGCGGGTGCGGCGCTCTCGTGGTACGCCGCGCTCACGCCGCGATACGCGGGTAGCTGAAGCGGTGCATTTTCGGTTGCGGATTCGGTCACCAGGGCGGCGACCGCCCCGGGAAGCTGGTCGTCTTCGCCGAGCCCGTTCAGCACCGCGCGGAAACGCTCCAGGTCCTGCATCGCCACATTGGTGCTGCGCGGCCGGGCAAACAATACCCAGGCGCTGGTGATCTTGAGGTCTTCGTCGACGCTTTCCGCGGCAGGCACCGGGGCGTTCGGCGCATCGGCCGCGGTCGAGGGTACGCCCAGGCAACCCCTGGCGATGGCGAGCAGCGGTTCGTAGGTCGAGGGGTCGAACGGCGACAGCGGTTCAGCGGCGATCGCCAGAAAATCCTCGGCCGCCTTCTCCGCTTCCGCCATGGCGGGACCTTCGGCCTGCGCGAATAGTTCGAGTTCCAGCCGTGGATCGTGGTCGCGCGGGCGCACTTCGGCCGCCTGCGACCCGGCATCGAAGCTCAGATCGACCAGTCGCGTCACCAGCGGGTAGGCGAACGCCGTACCCGATTTCCTGGCAACACCGAGGCCCATGCCCCATACCAGTTCGAGCTGGCCCTCGATCAGCGCGCCGGCGAGTTCCTGCTGCAGCGTAAAGAGTTTGACGTAGAGATTAGAGAGCCGCCGGCGCTTGCGCTCGGCTTCGGCCCAGCGTGTCCAGACGGTTTCGAGATAGCGCGCGTGCTGGGCCTCGACTTCCGCGCGAAACCCGTAGGCCACCAGGCGCACGCGCGCATGCGCATCCACCGTGGGATCAGCCGCCTCGGCCAGGCTCACGGCCGGCTTGCCGGCGTCCCGATGCGTACCGGCGGCGATAAGCGCGGCGCCCTCGATCTCGCTGGCGAGCTGTGGCGCGACCAGCATCGCCGCGCCGACGTTGAGCCAGGGCGCCAGCCAGGCACTGTCGGCTTGCGGTGGAACTTCCGGTCCCGGGGGATGAGGAACCGACAGCCAGATTTCGTCGTCGCCGTCCGCGCCGCCGTCATTGAGCCGGACCCCTTCGATGGCGCCGGCCTGGTGGTCGAACAGCAGAAAACTGCCGTGATCGGCGACATTCGACACCGCCCGGCTGCGCGTGCGCATCGATTGCTGTGCGTAGTCGACGAGCGCAACAAGGCGCCTCTGCTGGAGGGTCACGGCCGTTGAAACGGTTCTTGTCGTTTTGACTGGGTGATTCTGCGTGTGCCGCTATCGTACCTGCATCCTGATCGGCAATCGAGTGATTCGACGCTCCGGCTCCGGCACCGAATCACGAGTGCTAGGAAAAAAAGACAGGAGATTTCGCGGCGAGAAGGACTTACAGGCGGGCACTAAAGAACAAGGTGATGCGTCGTGCGCAGAGCGCGCGACGCGAGGCGCTAGGTGCGAGGCGCGAGGTGCGAGGCACTAGGGAATCTCTGAACATGTGTCTTCCCCGCGATAGCGGGGAACCAGTTTTCTTTACAAAACATGGATTCCCGCTTTCGCGGGAATGACAAACCAG
>JANOGH010000292.1:0-4228 GCA_031414075.1 Betaproteobacteria bacterium
GAGCTCGTAGACATCGACCGCACGATCGTCAACCTGGCGACGCAGCGAGATGCGCGTCGACTCGTAGAGCCCATCGCCCTCGGACAACGTGAGGCGGCCCAAAAGGTAGTCGTTCAGTGCGATGCCGAGGTCCGGCGCCTTCTCTGTTACGGCAGCAGTTTCGGCAGGCGCTGACTGCTGATTCAGATAGAAGCCGCTCGGCGTGCCCGGTCGCCGCCTGGATAGCTCGGCACTTTGCGTGGCGCTGGCCGCGGGCTGCACGGACGATTGATCCGCAGCGGGTGCACTACCAGGCTCAAGCTTTTCAACCGGCACCAGTACGCCGTGCGTTTCGCCTTGTACGTAACGGGGTGTGCCATCGGCACCGTGACACAGCAACCGCGCAATTTCGCGCACCGTCTGGCCGGGGCGCTGATCGGCAATGCCGTGCACCGCGACGACAGCAACACGATCGGTTTCGCTCACCGGCAGGTCCGCATCCGACTTGTACGCTTAATGAAGCCGGCTTTGAAGACGCCGGCGAATTCGACTACGTCAGGAAGGAGATCGCACAAACAAAAAAGTGCGCGGTCATCGTCGGCGCACTGTACCGCCGGGGTGTTGAGGCGTCAATGCGAGAAGCATTGACCGAGGATTGAGGACTTCAAAGTCTGGTCCCACTTCCTTACTCCTTACCGCTCTAATCTCAAATAACTGGATCGAATATGTATTACCGAATAAATCATATGGCCGGAATAACTTTCGCGCGAGATGCGCTGGTATTCTCTCCGGCCCCACAATAAACCTAACGAGGAGCCAGTCATGACCACTGCCACCACAGAGAAACCCGTCAACAACGGCGTAAACGTCGACGCATTGTTCGGCGCGCGCGAAGCCCTGACCAAGGCCCCGGAAGCCGCCCAGTTCAAATGGCGCGCGTCCTGCGAGTGGATAAAGGGCACGCAGAGCCGCTCAACCGTCGAAGGATTCTACGGCTTGGGCGCCGAGCAGAAGCACAAGACCAAATTCTCCTTCCATTCCGACCACCCGGAAGTGTTCGCGTCCGAGGATACGGGCGCCACGCCGGTCGAGATCGTATTGGCCGGTTTGGCCGGCTGCCTCACCGCCGGTATCGCGGCAGTCGCACAGGCGCGCGATGTCCAGTTGCGTTCCGTGAAGGCGACGCTCGAAGCCGGCATGGACATCCGCGGCATCCTCGGTGCAGACCCCGACGTGCGCAATGGTTTCGACGGAATCAAGGTGCTCTACAAGATCGACGCGGACGCGTCGCCCGACGACATCAAGGCCATCGTCGCGCAATCGCAGAAGCGCTCGGCCGTGTACGACATCATCACCAACCCGACCAACGTCACCGTCGAGGTGAAGTAAGGCTGTACCGCGATCCGAAGGGCAACACCGCGTGCGCACGACGACCGTCGTAATCGGTGCGGGACAAGCCGGCCTCGCCATGAGTTGGTGGCTCGCCCGGCGCTCGATCGACCATGTCGTCATCGAGCGCGGCGAGGTCGCCCACTCGTGGAAAACCGAGCGCTGGGATTCGCTGACGCTGCTTACCCCCAACTGGCAGAGCCGGCTGCCCGGCTACGGCTACCAGGGCAACGATCCCGACGGCTTCCGCACGATGCCCGAGACCATCGGGTTTATCGAGCGGTATGCCGAAGTGATGTCGGCGCCGGTTCGGAGCCACAATCGGGTCACTTCGGTGCGAAGCCGGGAAGAGGGTTACGAAGTCGTGACCGACCATGGCAACTGGCAGTGCGGGACAGTCGTGCTGGCAACCGGGGCGTGCAATACCGCGGTGGTGCCGGCAGTTGCCGAGGCGCTGCCGTCGGCGATCACCACGCTCACGCCGATGCAGTACCGCAATCCGGGTCAGCTCGAGGAAGGCGGCGTGCTCGTCGTGGGCGCCTCGGCTTCCGGCGTCCAGATTGCGGATGAGATCCAGCGCTCCGGCCGGCCCGTGACGCTGGCGGTGGGCGAGCATGTGCGGGTGCCTCGCGTTTATCGGGGCAAGGACATCAAGTGGTGGATGGACGCGAGCGGCGTACTCGACCAGCGCCACGATGAGGTCGACGATATCGTCAGGGCACGCAACGTGCCGTCGCTGCAACTCGCGGGCTACTCCGACCGTCGCACGATCGATCTCAACTCGCTCACCGGAATCGGCGTGAAGCTCGTGGGTCGTCTTGCCGGCATCAACGCGGGCAAGGCACAGTTCTCGGGATCGTTGCGAAACGTGTGCGCGCTGGCGGACCTCAAGATGATCAGGTTGCTCAAAACAAACGACGAATGGGCCAGGGAAAACGGGCGCGACGGCGACGTCGGAGCGCCGCAGCGCTTCGCACCCACTGAGGTCGAAGAATCGCCGCCGCTCCTTCTCGATTTCACCCGCAGCCGCATCAAGACCATCATCTGGGCAACCGGATTCCGCCCGGACTACTCCTGGCTCGACCTGCCCATCCTTGACCGCAAGGGCACTATCCGCCACGACGGAGGCATCGTCGACGCCCCGGGCGTGTACTTGCTGGGGATGCCGTTCCTGCGGCGCCGGAAATCGAGCCTCATCGATGGCGTCGGCGACGATGCCCGCGACTTGAGCGCCCATCTGGCGTCCTACCTGCGCGAGAGGGCCGTGACGAACGTGACGGCGTGACGGCGTGACGGTCGTGACGACGTGACAGAGTAGGAGCAGGACTCAGGACCGAGGCGTAAGGAGTGAACTGAAAAAACGTTTCATCCGTTCTGTTCCAGTTCCATGTTCCGGCGGTGCTGGATCAGGCCGGAGCGAAGCTCGTCGAGCTTGCGGTGAATCTGCTGGATCGCAAACTCGGCCTTGATGTTGATCTGGAAATCCTGATCGGCCTGCAGCCGGTCTTTAATGGCCTGCCGGTTCTGGCTCATCATGATGATCGGCGCCTGCAGCGCGGCGATGCAGGACAGGATCAGATTCAGGAAGATGTACGGAAACGGATCGGGCGCAGATGTGAGGACGGCTGCCGTATTGATGGCCATCCAGAGCAGCAGGAAGCCGAAGAAGCTGCTGATGAAAATCCACGAGCCGCCGAAGCGCGCGACCAGGTCGGCCACTTTTCCGCCGAAAGTCATTTGTTCGTCGATGACCTCGTTGATGTTCTTCAGTTGCACGCGCGCCAGCAGTTCGTCGGCCGTTCGCAGCCGGTGGATGATGACGCTCATGAACTGGCGGGCCGCGATCGGGCTGCGGTTGGTGAGCGCGGCAATGCTGGTCAGCGGAATGCAGATGAGACTGGCGTCCGCCGCCGCTCGCGCCGTGGCCGTGCGCGGGTGACTGTCGAATACCGATAGCTCGCCGAAGAAAGAGCCGGCTTCAATGGTGGCGAGGATGATTTCCTCACCCCTGGCGGGCAGGACGATGTCGATGACGCCCTCCTCTACGATGTAGAGATGCTCGGGCAGTTCGCCATGATGGAAAATGGTCTCGCCCGCCTTATAGAGCTGCCGCAGCGCATCCTTCCTCAGTGCATCAAGCTGGGCCGGTGGCAGATTGGCAAACAGCGGCACGTTTTCAATCTGATAGGTTTCGTTCATATCCTGTCTCCCTGAAAACCGTTCGGCGTTCCGGGGTATTTAACCACTCGCCGGCTCTTTGCGGTAATCCCCGGTACCGCGCAGTGGGCAGCCTTCGCTTTACAATACTTTACGCAGGGGAGAACGGCCGTTAACGCGCCGCCGCTAAGGTGGCGGTGTCGGGCAATGGTGCCCGAACTTCTTGACGGAGACACTCAATATGGAAACCCAGGACACTCCCCTCCAATCTTCCGGATCACGCTGCCATCGATCCGGCCACGGCGGCGCCCGCTTCGGCCGCGGCGTATTCTTCCTGCTGCTCGCGCTAGGCGCGGGGTTTGTCGGCGGCTATGCCGGCAGATCCTTCGCCCATGGCCCGGGCAACCTGCTGTCGGAAAAAATGGATCCGGCGCGGATGGACGAACGTGTCGAACGCATGGTCAAGCACTTTGCCGTGGAGGTGGATGCCACGCCGGAGCAGAAGGACAAGCTCACCACGATCGCAAAGGGTGCCGCCCGGGATCTCGCGCCCATGGCAGGCAAGATCAAGCAGGCCCGCCAGCAGGCCATCGACCTGATGGGCGCCGCGCCGGTCTCGAGGTCTTCGCGGAGCACGAAGTCGCGCGTCGGCGTGGTCTCGGGGTCGTCGGCGATCGGCTCGAGCACACGCCCGAAGCTGGGC
>JANOGH010000293.1:0-1749 GCA_031414075.1 Betaproteobacteria bacterium
CCCGCCGACATGCGCGCTGCGCTGGAGAAACTTCTGCGACCCCTGAGCGGAAGTTCGCCGGTTCGCAATGCAGACGTTCAATAATTCAAAACCCGCTTGCGAACAGCGTAGCGAAGCGGCGCTGCTTACCGATCCGCTGCATACGTGGTGCGGGTGTCACTGCCCAGGTTATTTGATCACCGCATCGGCGCGCAGCAGGATCGACTGGGGAATCGTGATCCCGAGGGCTTTCATCGTCTTGATGTTGACCACCAACTCAAACCTAGCAGGCTGCTCTACGGGAAGGTCCCCTGGCTTCGCACCCTTGAGGATCTTGTCCACCAGTTTCCCGGACCTGCGAAACTGATCCGCCAGATCGGGTCCGTAGGACATAAGCCCGCCACCTTCCACAAAAAGTCGATAACCAAAAATCGACGGGAGTCGCCCCTTGATTGCCAGGTCACCGATCAGTTTTCGGTGAAAGTCCAGGAATCCGTCGTCGAAGACGAAAACAGCGTCTGCCGCCCAATGGCCCATTTTTGAGAACGCCGGTTCGAATCCGGCTGGACTGTCCACGGGGAAGTCTTGTATCTTCAGCCGCAGTGTCCGTGCGGCAGTCGCAATCTCTTTCAACGCGGCGGGATGCGCTGGATGGAGCGGATTCCACAGCACCGCCACCCGCTTGATCCTAGGAAAGGTTTCCTTAAGGAGCTGCAACCGCTTGCCAACGAGTTCGGACGAAATCAAGGCAAACCCAGTGATATTTCCGCCCGGATGTGCGAGGGAGTTGACGACGCCAGAGGCAACGGGATCCACAGCAGAGGCGAAGACGATGGGAATGGTCGTTATCACTCGTTTTGCAACTATCGTCGAGATTGTCGAGTCAGTTACTATCACGTCAACCTTTAGGCGAACGAGTTCAGCAGCCAATACTGGTAGAAGATCCATATTCCCCGCGGCAAACCGCGGCTCGATCCTGATGTTGTGCCCCTCCACGTAGCCGATCTCGCGTAGGCCTTCGCGAAAGGCATCATAGAACCCGGGTCCGTCAGGTGGAGGTGGGTCGATCAGAAGAAACCCGATCTGCGGTACCTTCGCGACGCTCTGGGCGTCCACGGAAAGTGGTGTGACGATCATGACCACCGACGCGGTAACCATCACCTTGAGCATTGCACACAGCTTGCGGAGCAGCTTCGTCCCGATGGCCCACTCATGGGGACGCCGGTGCTGAGTAGCAAATGCGAAACCGAATATCACAAGGCGCGCGACGCAAAGAAGCGTCCACTTCATGGCTCTATGCCTCCCCAGAGAACAACTTTTATCTTTCGCACGATTCGGTCGTATCAAGCACTCTAAACGTAGTACGCATCTGCGGCCCGCAGAAGCCACGCTGTTGACGGGTCCGCTGCATGTGTGGCTTGGGTATCACTGCCCGGGTCATTTAATCACCACATCGGCACGGGCCAATATCGAATGCGGAATGGTGATGCCAAGGGCTTTGGCCGTCTTGAGGTTCACGACCAGCTCGAACTTGGTTGGTTGCTCGATCGGCAGGTCGGCAGGCTTCGCGCCCTTCAGGATCTTGTCGACGTAGCCAGCCGATCGGCGCCACAGATCGCCGATGTTCGTCCCATAGGACATCAGTCCGCCTTCGACAACGAATGGTCTTTCCGAGTAGCTGGTTGGCAGTCGCGCTTTCGACGCCAGATTGAGAAGCGTCGTTTTATGGGAGGAGAAGATGGCGTCATCCATCAGGTACAACCCCTGAGC
>JANOGH010000294.1:0-3732 GCA_031414075.1 Betaproteobacteria bacterium
CATGTTCCAGACCCTGCGCGACTGCCCCAAGGACCGTTGTCTGGAAATGCCGATCAATGAGAGTTTTCATCGCGCCGAAGTACAGGCGGTACTTGAAGCGGTGTACGCTTGGCGGTAGCGGCTCGGCCAACTCCCAGACTACGATTTCAACAATCGAACCGTCGTCGCGAAATTCCTTGGCTCTGGCGATGAGCACGGCTCCCATATATTGCATTGTAGCAATATATGGGGGGAACTGTCGACAATCTAGTGGTTCAAGGTCTGGTTTGTCCTTCCCATTCCTTTTCCTGCAGCGTGCGCCACTGGATCTTGCCGGTGCCGGAGCGGGGGAGGGCGTCGGTGAAATCCACTATGCGGGGCACCTTGTAGGCCGCCATGTGCAGGCGTGACCATTCCTTGATGTCGTCGGCGCTGACCTGGCCTTTGCGTTCGTCCTTCAACACGATCACCGCTTTGACGGTTTCGCCGCGGCGGGGGTCGGGGCATGAGATGATCGCAACTTCCCTGATGTCGGGGTGCTTGTAGAGCGTGGCCTCGACTTCCGCCGGCCAGACCTTGAAACCGGATGCGTTGATCATGCGCTTGAGGCGATCGGCGATGTAGTAGTAGCCATCTTCGTCGAAACGACCGAGGTCGCCGGTGCGCATGAATTTCTTACCGCCGATGTCGATGAACACCGTTTCGTTGGCGTCCGGCCGCTGCCAGTAACCCAGCATGACCTGTGGACCGTGCACCACGATCTCGCCCTGTTCGTTCGGTCCGAGCACGGCCAGCGTTTCCGGATTGATCACCAGGGATTCGGTATCGAAGGTGGGAAACCCCAGGCACTGCTTGCGCGCCTTGTGCGCAGGATTCATGTGCGTCTGCGAGATGGTTTCCGTCATGCCGTAGGCTTCCATGTAGTCGATGCCGCACAGGTCGTGGAGCTTTTGCGCCACCGCCTCCGGCATGGATGCGCCGCCGCCGAAAATGTTCGTGAGAGAGGACAAATCGCGGCCTGCGGTCGCCGGATGCGCCAGTAGGTCCACCACCATGGTGGGGACGTTTGCCCAATGCGTGCAGCCGTAGCGTTCGATCATGTAGCCGGCCGCGTCCGCATTCCAGCGCGGCAAGACCGCGATGGTGGCGCCGGCATACAGCGGCGCGTTCATGCTGTGCTGCATGCCGGTCACGTGAAACAGCGGCGCCGTTGCCAGTGCGACGGAGTCCGCATTGAAACCTTCCCATACCGCCGCGCCGACGAGCGTGTGCATGATCGTGCGGTGGGTGTGCATGCAGCCTTTGGAAGTGCCGGTGGTACCGGATGTGTACAGGATCGCGGCGAGATCGTCGGCCTGCGCGGCGGCGGGTAGCGGCTTGTAGCCCGAAGCGAGCGCATCCGCCCACGAAACCGCTCCGGGATCTCTCACTGCCTCGCGCGGTGCGCGCACGAACTCGGGAACGTCGAGTGTCGTCGGCTCGGTCAGACAGTCGGAATAGGTCGCGACGATGGCGTGCTTTGCCTGCTTGCCCAGCAGCGGCTGGATCTGCCCATACAGATCCTGCGCGACCAGGGCCGTGGATACGCCGGCGTCTTCGAAATAGTGCATCAGCTCATCGGTCACATGCATCGGGCTGACCGGCAGCACGGCGGCGTCGGCGCGCAGGATCGCGTAGTAGGCGATGATGAATTGCGGCGAGTTCTGCATCTGCAGGAGTACGCGGTCGCCCTTGCGTACGCCGCAGCGGTTCTGCAGGAAGCCGGCCATGAGGTCGACCTGGCGGTGCAAGTCGCGGTACGAGAGTTTGCTGTCGTAGAAAATTACCGCCGGCTTGTCGGGATAGCGCTGGCTGGAGACTTCGAGATTGAAGTGCAGCGACGTCGCCGGCACCGTGAGGTGTCGCGGCAGGTGTTTGGGCCAGTATTCGAAATGCTTCGGTTCCATCGCTTCGTTTCAGGTTGGAATTTTCTTGTTCTCGTTTTCCTGCAGCAACCGCCACTGCACCTTGCCGGTGGCCGACTTCGGCAGGGTGTCCACGAACTCGATCACGCGCGGCACCTTGTAGGCGGCCATTTTTTCGCGCGCCCACGCGACGATGTCTTCGGCTGCAACCTTGCCGCGGCTCGCATCCTTGAGCACGACCACGGCCTTCACGGTCTCGCCGCGCCGCGAGTCTTGGGTTCCGATCACGCAGGCTTCGCGCACGTCGGCGTGATGATAGAGCATGGCCTCGACTTCGGCCGGCCAGACTTTGTAGCCGGAGGCATTGATCATGCGTTTCAGGCGGTCGACGATGAAAAAGTAACCGTCCTCGTCGCGATAGCCCAGGTCGCCGGTGCGGAAGTAGGATTTGCCGCCGATGTCGACGAACGACGCGGCGGTGGCCTCGGGATTCTTCCAGTAACCGCGAAAGATCTGCGGCCCGCGCGACACGATCTCTCCGGTCTCCCGCGGACTGAGCACGGCCAGCGTATCCGGATTGACGACCAGCGATTCCGTCGCGCAGATCGGGATGCCCAGGCATTGCTTCTTCGCGCGCTGCGGCGGATTGATGTGCGTGGGCGCGATGGTTTCCGACAGCCCGTAACCTTCGATGTAGGTCAGTCCCGTCAGCTCGTGCAGCCGCTGGGCGACCGCTTCCGGCATGGCGGCGCCGCCGCCGCCAATATGTTTCATGCTGGAGATATCGTAGCGGCCGAGATTCGGGTTCGACAGGAAGTCGATCGCCATGGTCGCAATGTTGGTCCAGCCCTCGATCTTGTGGCGCTCGATAAGTTCGCCGGTGGTGTCGCGATCCCAGCGCGTCATCAGGACGATGGTGGCGCCGAAGTAGATCGGCTGGTTCATGCTGCATTGCATGCCGGTGACGTGGAACAGCGGCATGGAACAGAGAATGACGGTTTCGGGCTGCATGTCCACCCACGCGCCGCCCGCAACGGTCGTGCTCATCACCGTGCGATGGGTGTGGATGCAGCCCTTCGGTTTGCCGGTCGTGCCCGAAGTGTAGGGCATCACGCATAGATCGTCCGGCCCTGCCTGATGCGCGGCGGGTTCCAGCTTTTCGGCGAGTGCGTCTTGCCAACCAGTCACGCCTGGTTCACGCAACACCTGGCACGGCGCGGCCACCACCTCGGGGATCTTGAGATCGGTCGGCTGCGTCCGGTAATCGGAATAGGCGGCGACGATAACCTGCTGCAGGCCTTCGCCGAGCCGCGAACCCTCGTCTAGCAGTGAACGCACCTGGCCGAGCAACTCCTGGCCGATAATCGCGACGGCGGCATCGCTGTCGGCCACGTAGTGCCGCAATTCTTCGGTCAGGTTCATGGGATTGACCGGCACCACCATCGCGTCGGCGCGCAGGATCGCGTAGAACGCGATCATGAACTGCGGGCTGTTCTGCATGAACAGCAACACGCGGTCGCCGCGTTTGACGCGGGCGCGCCGCTGCAGGAAAGCGGCCAGCGCGTCGACATCGCGCTTGAACTGCCGGTAGGTCAGCGGCGTCCCGTAGTAGTGCACCGCGGTCTTGTCCGGAAAACGCGCGGCGGTGGCTTCGAGATTGGCGTACAGGCTCGTCTCCGGCAGCGGCATTTCCCTGGGCAGGTTCGCCGGCCAGAATCGAAAGTGATCGGGTTCCAAGCGTTGCTCTCCTCTTGGCGCCTCGGCGCCGAATCTCCCTATGTTGGACATGGCCACCGCTGCGGTCAACGCCTCTTCTTCGACCAAGGTCTAATTCTTGAACCACGGAGGA
>JANOGH010000295.1:0-2760 GCA_031414075.1 Betaproteobacteria bacterium
GGCGCTGGCGCGCCAGCTGGGGTTGAACGAGACGGCATTTATGAAGACCGTCAAGGACTACAACGTCGCCTGCCGCGTAGACTCCGGGTGCGGTGGTCTCGAGGCGCTCGTTGACGCGCACGAATCCCCTCCGGTTTGTATTCCGGGGAGTCATACCACTGGCGGGCGCGTTCCAGGCTCTCGAATTCGCAGATCACGACGCGCTGCGGCGACCAGCTTCCCTCCAGCACATCGATCCTGCCGCCGCGCGCGATGAATTTGCCGCCGTACTTCGCGAGCGACGGTCCGACGAGCTTGCGATACTCTTCGTAACCCTGGGGATCGTGGATTTCAATTTGGGATATCAGGTAAGCGGGCATGTTACGGCTCCGTTGTCGGTTGGGTTCAGGCCTTCCAGTCCTCGATCAGCATTTTCGCGCCTTTTTCCGCAATCATCGTTGTCGGCGCATTTGTGTTGCCGGAAGTGATGCGCGGCATGACCGACGCATCGATCACGCGCAGGCCGGCCATGTCCCGCACCTTAAGGCGCTCGTCCACCACGGCCATGCGATCACGTCCCATCCTGCAGGTACCGACAGGGTGAAAGATGGTCGTTCCGAGGTCCCCTGCGGCGCGGGAAAGCTGTTCGTCGGTCTCGATGCCCATTCCGGGCAGGAATTCTTCCGGCTGGTATTTTTCCAGCGCCTTCGCTTTCATGATCTGGCGCGTCATGCGGATGGAGTCCACGGCGACTTTGCGATCTTCCTGCGTAGACAGGTAATTGAGCATGATGGACGGATGCTCGTACGGGTCGGGGCTCTTGATGTGCACCTGCCCGCGGCTGGTGGGACGCAGGTTGCAGACCGACGGCGTGATAGCAGGAAACGAATGCAGCGGTGAGCCGAACTTGTCCAGCGACAGCGGCTGCACATGCCACTCGATGTTGGCTGACGGTTGCGACGGATCGCTTTTCGCAAAAGCGCCCAATTGCGAAGGGGGCATGGTCAACGGACCGGTGCGATACAGCAGGTACTCGAGGCCCATCGCTGCTTTTCCGAACAGGCTGTTCGCGCGCTCGTTGAGCGTGCTGACGTTCTTCACCTTGTAGACGATGCGCACCTGCAGATGGTCATGCAGGTTCTCGCCCACGCCGGGAAGGTTGTGCTCGACCTCGATCCCATGCTCCTTGAGCAGCGCACCGGGGCCAATGCCCGACAATTGCAGGATCTGGGGAGAACCGATCGCACCCGCGGACAGGATGACTTCACGCCGTGCCTGTGCAATCTGCTTGCCGCGCGGGCCGAGACGGAACTCGACGCCGGTCGCGCGCCTGAGCATGCCCATGTTTTGCAGAACGATGCGTTCCACGTGGGCATTGGTGACGACGGTGAGATTTGGCCGGTGCATGACCGGTCGCAGGAACGCCTTGGTATTGCTCCAGCGCACGCCGCGCTTCTGGTTCATCTGGAAATAGGCGTTGCCGAAATTGTCGCCGCGGTTGAATTCCTCGATTTTGGGAATGCCGTATTCGGCTGCCGCGTCCCGCCAGGCTTCGAGGATCTCCCAGTTCACTCGCCGCTCTTCCACGCGCAGTTCGCCGCCGGCGCCGTGGAATTCATTGGCCCCGTGCATATAGTCCTCGGTGCACAGGAAATACGGCAGGATCTCGTCCCAGGACCAGCCCTTGTTGCCCAGCGACGCCCAGTGGTCGTAGTCGCTCTTCTGGCCGCGCATGTAGATCATCGCGTTGATGGACGAACAGCCGCCCAGCACTTTGCCGCGCGCGTAGCCGATGGAGCGGCCGTTCAGGCCCGGATCCGCATCCGTCTTGTAGCACCAGTCGGTGCGTGGATTGGCGATCGTATAGAGATAACCGACCGGAACATGAATCCAGAAATAGTCGTCCTTGCCGCCTGCTTCCAGCAGCAATACCTGTACCTTCGGATCTGCGCTAAGGCGATTGGCCAGCAGGCAGCCGGCCGAGCCGGCGCCGATGATGATGTAATCGAATGGTCCCAGGGATTGGGCCATCTTTCCCCCGCTATATTGTTGTATATGTGTTTCTATGGCCGGGTGCAGCCCTGCTGTCGCCGGTATTCGTCGTCAGAGATTATGCCCGAACCGCGGCGCTGGATTCACACGGGCGTTGGCTTTAATCTGCGCCTTTGGGAGGAGAGTAATGAAAATAACCGCTTTCGTCATCCAGGAGGAAATGTCCGGTGCCGTGCCCTGGTACCACGACGTTGTCGACAGTCCGATACGTGCAAAGGACGGCTACTGGATGATCCCCGACCGCCCGGGCCTCGGCGTCGAGGTCGACGAAAAGGTGGTTGCAAAACACCCCTTCAAACAGGAAGTCATGCACGCCGGTCATGCGGTATTGGACGACGGCACCATCGTGGACTGGTGAGTAAGGCGTTTTCACCGCAAAGGCGCCAAGGCGCAAAGGTTACGCAAAGGAAAGGAACAAACAGTTTCATCGGCTCATTACTGCAAGCGGTGAAATTCCATCTCTGATGTGCAAGCGTTTTCGTACTCATCTGCGGCATTGTTTTTGACCTCCTTTGCGTAACCTTTGCGCCTTGGCGCCTTTGCGGTTAAATCCTCTGTAGACAAAACTCGGTTGGGGAAAAACATGACAGAAGCTTTTATTTGCGCTGCGTTGCGAACCCCGATCGGCCGCTATGGCGGCGCGTTATCGACGGTGCGGCCCGACGATCTCGCGGCTATCCCGCTGCGCGAACTCATGGCGCGCCATCCCTCGGTGGACTGGGCCGCGGT
>JANOGH010000296.1:0-2190 GCA_031414075.1 Betaproteobacteria bacterium
CTACAGCAAATACGTGGAGATCGGCGAGGTCATGGTCGGCGGCACGGTCAGCCAGGTGGTCGAATCGAACAATCCGAAATTCAAGGCCGGCGAACACGTCGTCGGTTCACTGGGCTGGCAAACCCATGCCGTCTCCAACGGCGACGGGCTGAGCGCGGTGGATCCCAAGCTCGTCCCCCTGTCGGCCTATCTGGGCGTCTGCGGCATGCCGGGGGCAACTGCATGGATCGGGTTGCTGGAGCATTGCGCACCCAAGGCCGGCGAAACCGTCCTGGTGTCGGCCGCAAGCGGCGCGGTCGGCGGCGTGGTTGGACAGCTCGCGAAACTGCAGGGCTGCCGCGCGGTAGGCATTGCCGGCGGCGCGAAGAAATGCGAGTTCGCCGTGAAGGAACTCGGCTTCGACGCCTGCGTCGACTACAAGGCGGGCAAACTGATCGACGACCTCAAGGCCGCCTGTCCCAACGGCGTGGACAATTACTTCGAGAACGTCGGCGGCGAAGTCATGGACGCCGCTTTCCGCGTGCTGAATCCTTTTTCGCGCGTGGCGCTGTGCGGCATGATCTCCGACTACAACGCGACCGAGGCTTACGGCACGAAGATGGTGCGTGCCCTGTTGGTGAACCGGGTGAAGCTGCAGGGCTTCATCGTCTTCGACCGTCAGGACTTGTATGTCAGAGCCGTGTCACAACTGGCGAAATGGGTTTCGCAGGGCAGGATCAAATACCACGAGACCGTCGCCGACGGCCTGCATAACGCGCCCAAGGCATTCATCGGATTGCTGAAGGGCCAGAACCTCGGCAAGCAGCTCATCAAGCTTGCGTAGGACAATTGAACCACGGAGAACACGGAGGACACGGAGAACATCAAACACAAATTGGAGGTGAATACACAGCAAATGGAGATAACCAGGAGATATCGATGTAACTTGGCGCTGACTCACGAAACTTTGCCAATTGCTATTTGATATTTCCTTGTTTTGTCTTCCTCCGTGTTCTCCGTGTCCTCCGTGGTTCACGATCTGTGTTTTTGTGCGGGTTGTGCGCTAGCTACTGACGCGCCAAAGCAACAGCGGTAACAGCAGCGCGGTTGGCTTATCATTGCACAGTCCCCATCCCCGGAGCGCAAAGATGAATCGCCTCATTCCGTGCAGCACGCTCATTCTCGGTCTCCTGATTTCCTTCGCCCCGGCGCAAGCCGATGATCTCGCGGCGACGGTGGATCAGCGCATTCGCGCCATCGAACCCAAGGTCATCGCGTGGCGGCGTGACATTCATGAACACCCCGAGTTGTCGAACCGCGAAATCCGCACCGGAGAACTGATCGCGGCCCACCTGCGCAAGCTCGGCATGGAAGTACGCACCGGCGTAGCACACACCGGCGTGGTCGGGCTGCTCAAGGGCGGCAAGCCGGGGCGGGTCGTGGCGCTGCGTGCCGACATGGATGCATTGCCGGTCGTCGAGGAAGTGGATGTGCCCTTCAAGTCCAAGGTGAAAACCGAATACATTGGCCAGCAGGTCGGCGTGATGCATGCCTGCGGTCACGATGCCCACATGGCGATACTGATGGGCGTGGCGGAAGTGCTGGCGAGCGTGCGCGACCAGTTGCCGGGCAGCGTGAAGTTCATCTTCCAGCCCGCCGAGGAAGGCCCGCCGCCCGGCGAGGAAGGCGGCGCACCCCTGGTGATCAAGGACGGCGCGCTGGAAAACCCGAAGCCCGATGCGATCTTCGGCCTGCATGTGATCTCCGGCATTCCCGCCGGCATGATCACCTACCGAGCCGGCCCGCTGATGGCGAGCGCGGACTGGCTCTACATCACCGTGAAAGGCAAGCAGACGCATGGCGCGTGGCCGTGGTCGGGAATCGATCCGGTCGTCACTTCGGCTCAGATCATCGGTGGCTTGCAGAACATCGTCGCGCGCCAGATCGACGTTTCCAAGGAACCGGCGGTCGTCACCGTCGCCACCATCCACGGCGGCACGCGCAAGAACATCATTCCCGACCAGGTCGAGATGACCGGCACGATCCGCACCTTCGACGAAGATATGCGCCAGGACGTCCATGCGCGCATCAAGCACATCGCGGAGTCCATCGCGGAAGCCAACAATGCAAAGGCCGAGGTCAAGATCGACAAGGCCGTGCCGGTGACGGTCAACGACCCCGCGCTGACGGAAAAAATGCTGCCGACCCTGA
>JANOGH010000297.1:0-8403 GCA_031414075.1 Betaproteobacteria bacterium
CTGTTGAAGGTCCATATGTTGAAATTGAGCATCTCGGCGACTCGCGGCGTGAAACTGCCGGGGTCGATGTCGTAGCAATTCAACAGGAAGACATAATCGCGATCCACCCGATGCAGGCTGGCATCCTTGGGATGGGTGACCCAGAAACCCATCATGCCCATGGCCATTTGCACCATCTCGTCGGCGTGCGGGTGGTACATGAAGGTACCCGGGCGCTTGGCGATGAACTCATAGACAAAAGTCTTGCCCGGCTGAATCGCCGGCTGGTTCAAACCGGCTACGCCATCCATGCCGTTGGGCAGGCGCTGGCCATGCCAGTGGATACTGGTATGTTCCGGCAGTTTGTTGGTCACGAAGAGGCGCACTTTGTCACCCTCGACGACCTCGATCGTCGGGCCCGGCGACTGGCCGTTGTAACCCCACAGGTTCGCCTTCATGCCGGGCGCGATTTCGCGCACCACGGGCTCCGCGATCAAGTGGAACTCCTTGACGCCATCTTTCATGCGCCAAGGCAGTGTCCAGCCGTTCAGCGTCACCACCGGGTTGTAGGGCCGGCCATTCGGAGGGGCAAGCGGCGGCTGGGTCAGGGGCGAGGCCTGAATGGGCGCTTCGGGTAGCGAGGCGGCTTGCACTCTGCTCACCAAACTCGCCCCCAGCAGCGCAGCACCGGAGTTTCGGAGGAAGTTTCGACGCGTAGTCATTTGTTGCAGTCCTTTCGACAGTATCGATTAATGGCCAGCAAGCGCCGGGTTGGGAACCATGCCGCCACCAATCTCGGTTACTCTTCCGGCGCGGATTCCAGGCGTGCCGTTGAGGGACGCCTGCAAGTCGCTCTCGGCAAGCCAGTAGTCGCGCAGCGCCTCGATCGAGGCGCTTACGCTGGCCACCTGTTCGCGCGCATCGGCCAGGAGCTCGAAGACGCTGATCAGCATGCCGTTGTACCGGAGGAGATTTTCCTCCGAGATCTTCTTTCGTAGCGGCACGATCTCCTCGCGATAATGCTTCGCTGTCTCGTAAGCGGTACGGTAAGCGGAGTAGGCCTCGCGCACCTCGGAGCGCGCGTTCACCGCGGTCTCGGCGACCCGGTGCACGGCTTGCATGTAGATCGCCTCGGCTTTGGCGACTCGCGCGACACCCCAATCGAAGATCGGTACCTGGAGGCTGATCTCGAAACCTCGCTTCCACGGTTCGGGATCCTCTTTCGTGCTCGCCGGGCCGAGTTCGAGAACGTTGATGAAGCGCGTAGCTTTCGTCAGGCCGAGCGATGCGGCGACACTCTCGGTGTTCCGCTTGGCGGCCTGCACGTCAAGGCGCTGGGTAAGCGCGGTGGCTTCGAGATCCTTGATCTCGGGCAGGCTGGACGGCAGGTCCGGCAGGCGCTCCGGCAGCTTGAAGAGCGTATCCTCGCCATAAAGCCCCATGAGCCGCGTAAGCCGCTCGCGCTCGGCGGTGGCAGCGTGTCTCGCGCGGGCGTGTTGCGCGATGACCTCAGCGTAGAACGCTTGCTCGCGCAGGTGCTCGAGCTTGCTGAAGTTGCCGGCGCGGGCCATGCGCCGGGCGAGGTCCGCGCTCGCCTCCGCGGCGGTCTTCACCTGCCCCATGTAGCGGACCCGTTCTTCTGCGGCGAGGGCCTGGACGTAGGTCTCGCGTGTTTCAATGCCGACTTCCACAACGCGCCCGGCCACTGCGAGCTTCACCGCCTCGAAGCGCCTCGCCTCGATCTTTGTGCGCAGAGGGATGGTGAGCAGATCGATGATGGGGAAGGTGAGCGCCCATTCGAGCTTGCGCTCGTCACCGTTCCGGGTGCGCAGGTAGGCGAAGTGCGGGTTCGTCATCCGGCCGGCCTGCACCAGGTCGGCTTCCGCAATGCCAAGCTCAGCGTAAGTAGCCTGCAAACCGCGATTGTTGAGCAACGCCACCTGTACGGCATCGTCCGCCGATAGCGGCGAGGCGAGCAGTTTTCTGACGGTGGTCTGGACCGTGTCCGCATCGCTGTCGGCACGCACCCAGATGACGTCTTTGTTGATGCGGTCCTTAGTGATCGTCTCAACAGTATTGAAGCCGCCGTCGGCGGAGAAGGTGGCGCAACCGCCGAGCAGCAGGACTCCCAGCGCGATCACGAACATATTCGGCCGGATTGAACGGGAAGGTTTTGCGTGATTCATCATCGGTTCCTCTTATTTCTCCATTTGTTTCATGTCATGGCGCGCCGCGCCCTTTTGGAAGCCCGAGATGACGTAACCGGAGGCCGATTTCTCCAGCGAGAACTCGACTTTGTCACCTTCCTTCACCTGGTCCGCGAGCGCGCTGTCTTTCAGCCGGAAGAACATGGTCATCTTCGGCCAGCCCAATGCTGCGATCGGATCGTGGGTAAGCTTGACTTTGCCATTGCCCTTGTCGATGCCTTCCACGACACCGGTACCGGTAATGCCAGCGGTCTGAGACTTGGCGGACTGGCCGGTCGCGGTTTGGGGCTTCGTCTTCGACATCGCGTCGTGGTCTTCCTTGCTCATCGGCTCGTCGGCAGTTTTCAAATCCATGCGGGGCACGACTTTGTCCGGCATGTCTTTCATCGAATGCATCGAAGCCATGCCAGGGTTGTCCGCGACCTCCTTATTGACTTGCTTCCAGGACGTACTTTCCTGCTCCCGGAATGGCTGGTAATCAGAAAAAGCAGACTCGTACTTCACTGAAGGGACCGCGGCGCCCGGGTCTGCGGGGTCGGGAAGTTTGCTGGACTGCGCCACCGCTATCGCAATGCCAGTAGTTAACGTAAAGATAGTGAAGCAGCCTCTCGCGGCCTCAATTTCAATTCTCATCATTTCACTCCTTGAATCGCTGTTCGACAAAACAGGCTGGATAAACTCACAATCCCCTCATGCGCGCACTCGCAAGTTGTCCTCGCCGAGGTTCGCGGCGAGGCTAGTGTCGTGTGAATAGAGTTCATCGAAGAAGCCCCCGATCCTGCAACAGGTCGCATTCGCCATAGCGAAATCGAATGCCACAGCTCAGGTCATTGCACAGAAGCCGCATGAGGCGGCGTCGCGGTCTAGTGCAGGGGAAAGCGACGAATCCGGCCGGAATTGCCGGCCTGACAGACGATTACCCCGCGCTCAGGCGAACGCGGGCAAAGGGGGGCGCTGAAGTTGCTCGGGGGAAAAGGAAGTAAGGGACGCGACCGGCAGCGGATCGTAAACCGGGCTTCCCGTGGTAGCGAAATACGTCAAAGTGGAAACGATCAGCGGGGCGCAGGCGAGTTGGCAGGCGCCGCAATCATTGCAGCCCAAGCTGGCATGCTTATCCGTGGAACTGTCCGAACTGGCCGACTGGGGGACGGCCTCATGCTCGTGTTGCGCGACGCCGGTATGTCCTTGGTGTCCGTCCTGCGTGCCCATGGGAGCGGAAACCGCAGCCGAAGAATCAGGCATCGCGGGTCCGTGTTCGCAAAATGGCATTGCCACCGCACCGTAACCCTGCAGGGGCAGCCACAGCGCGATCAGCACGGACAGGAAGGATCTCCAGCGGTTCATTTGCCCAGTATATGCCATGACATTCGGTCGTTCCAATGCTCCGAACCCGAAAGCGGCAGCAAGTTCCTTGGAATGTTCGACTAACGCGGTGATTATTCAGTGCGAATTTTTCAGGGGAAACTGTATGCGCTTCGCGTTGCTGCCCGCGGAAACAGCATCGACGTCGGAAGGAAGGGTTTTCAATTCAGATAGGGCTCGCTGCAAAACACGAACTGCCGAAAACAGGAACAAGCCCGCCAGACCGAGCCCCACCAACAAATCCGGCCACCCGGACTGGGTGAGCCATACGCCGCCCGCCGCCACGAATACCGCGATGTTCGAGGCGATGTCGTTGCGGGAACACTCCCATACCGAACTCATGTTGATGTCTTCCCGACGGTGTTTCCAAAGTAGGCCCAAACACGTCGCGTTTGCGGCGAGAGCCAGAATGCTGACGGCGCCCATGACTTCGAAGGTCGGAATGCTCGGCACGACGATTCTGTAAACGACCTGCCCGAGAACCGCGAGCCCGGCAGTGAAGATCAATGCGCCCTTGAAAAGCGCAACCCTGGCTTTTGTTCGCGCACCCCTCGCCACGGCATACAGGCTAAACCCGTAAGTGAGCGCATCGCCGAGATTGTCGAGAGAATCCGATAACAAAGCGGTCGACCCGGAGATCACGCCCGCTGCCAGCTCCACGAAGAACATGACAGCATTGATGCCCAGCACCGACTTGAGGGTCGAACTCTGCCGGCCCCTGAGGGCATCAATCGCGCACGCTTTGTTTTCGCAACAATCTGCCATTTTTCTGGTTTATCGAGGTATCTTTGTCGGGTACCCGAGATGCTTTAGGATATATTCTATATGACACAGTTCGCACCAGTGGTTGAGCGTTGTGGCGGCCAGAGCCCCGAACCGAATCCCATCGTGAGTGCCACCGATCTCATCAGCCGCCAGCTCGCGGACCCGCAAACGAGTTGGGCCATCGGCACATTCGGCGCGATCGCAGAGTTTCACCGCGATGCCGGCGAGCCGGTAGCGTTGTCCGCCCACAGCGCGGTGACGGCGCGAGGAGGGATCCGATTGCAATTCGACCCCTCGGTCCGGCCGATTGCGTGGGAGCGGCCTGCGGCGGGAGACGGATGGATGCACGGCATCGCACTGTGCCTCCCGGCGACCGCCGGCGCGATGAGCGGCCGCACCAAGGTGACCGAACTCGGTCCCGATGCGGAGGCGCTGCAGGAAGACGATCGCGAAGCGGTCCTGTTCGATCTCGGCATCGGTGCGCCGCATTGCGACATCTGCGTGCGCACCTCGGACGCCGCGATTCTGCGTTCGCTGCGTGCAGCGGTGGGGCGACCCGTGCTGGCGACGGAACTGTTGCGCGAAATTCCCGCCATGAGTCCGACGCGCGTATTCATGTCCCGGCTCGGACGCGTCGAGGTGCGCACGCCGATTCCGAAGTCCGACGGTACGACGCCGGACGGACCTCACACTCACGTGTTGCCGGATCTGCTCAGGCTCAGGCGTACCCATTCGGCGAACGTGCCGCTGCCGGCGGGCGTGGTGCCGAGCGTAGAGATTTTTCCGGCGAATGCGATCCACGACGAACAGGGAAAACGGGCGCCTTTCGATGCGAGCAGACACGAGGCTTTTCAGTCTCTGCTTGCCGTACACGGCGACCCGGCGTGCAGCAAGGCCAAGTCGGATACCTGTGTCGCGGTGCGCGCTGCCGAGCCACCACGAGATGTGCCGTCCTATTCCCGCGCGCAGCGACTCGCGCGCCGCGTGGCGCTCAGGCAGTTGGCGCAGACCGACGGGCTATCGCCAGCGCTGACAGCATGGCGCGAGCAGTTCGATTGCGAGAGTTGAGCGATAGCATGGCCAATCAAGACCGAAGAATCAGACAGCGCGGCTGGGTGAATACGTAGCCGTCACTTCTCCGGAAGGAACTTCAGGGCGACGCCATTGTTGCAATAGCGCAGCCCGGTCGGATTCGGTCCGTCCTCGAACACATGGCCCTGGTGACCGCCGCATCGCGCGCAGTGATACTCGGTGCGTTCCGAAAACAGCTTGCGATCGACCTTGGTTTCCAGCGCACCGGGGATGGCGCTGAAAAAACTCGGCCATCCGGTCTTGCTGTCGTATTTCATGTCGGAATTGAACAGCGGTTCTCCGCAACCTGCGCAGACGAATACGCCATTGCGATACTCGGTATTCAGCGCACTGGTAAAGCGCCGTTCGGTGCCTTCCTCGCGCAACACCTGGTATTGCTCCGGCGTCAGATCGCTTTGCCACTGCGTTTCAGCTTTGTCGATATGTCCCATAGGTCGCTGCTTCTCCGGAATAGTCATGTTTTCCCGGCCGGGCCCGTTCCGTATTCCGAGTCTGCCGAGCGCCGGGTGTTGTGTAATCTCTGATAACCACAAGATCAGATCAGCCCTTCCAGCAATTGCACGTCCACGGTCGACCCGGCCGGGACATTGCCCTCATCGGTGGGCAGGATAATGAAGCAATTGGCCTGGCTCATCGAAGAGAGAATGCCGGAACCCTGCTCGCCGGTGGTGCGCACGCTCCACTGACCGTTCGCGTCGCGCGCAAGGATACCGCGCTGGAACTCCGTGCGGCCGGGCGCCTTCCTGATGGGGGAGGTGCAGACGACCTTCTGGGTCGGCAGCGGCGCGACCCGGGTCTGTCCCTGCAAATGGAGCAGGGCGTCGCGCACGAACTGATAGAACGTCACCATGACCGCGACCGGATTGCCCGGCAGGCCGAAGAAATGGGCGTTGCCTATCTTGCCGAAAGCCAGCGGCCGGCCGGGTTTCATTGCAATCTTCCAGAACAGCACTTCGCCCAGACGACCGAGAATTTGCTTGACGTAATCCGCTTCGCCGACGGAGACACCGCCGCTCGTGATCACCACATCGGCTTCCCGCGCCGCTTCCTTGAACGCGCGTTCGACGTCCTCAGGGGTATCGCGGATCACGCCCATGTCCAGTACTTCGCAACCCAGCCGCACCAGCAGGCCGTAGATGGTGTAGCGGTTGCTGTCGTAGATCTGGCCGGGCCCGAGCGGCGTGCCGACCGGAACCAGCTCGTCGCCGGTTGAAAAGAACGCCACGCGCAGCTTGCGATATACCGCGATCTCGCCGATGCCGAGCGAAGCCACCATGCCGATCTCGGCGGGCCGCACCGGTTGGCCGCGTTTCAGCGCGGCTTCGCCTGCTCGCAGGTCTTCTCCCGCGCTGCGCGTGTTGGTTCCTTTCTTCGGCACAGGCATCACCGCAACTTGGTCACCGGAGGCCTTGGCACGTTCCTGCTGGACCACCGTGTCGGCGCCGAAAGGGATCACTGCGCCCGTCATGATACGGACAGCTTGTCCGCGGCCAGCCGTGCCTTCGAATGGTTTGCCAGCGAAGGAAGTGCCGATGATTCTGAGCGTGGTTTCTCCGTCGGACTTCAAGTCGGCGAAGCGTACCGCGTAACCGTCCATGGCCGAGTTGTCATGCTGGGGGACGTTTACAGGCGAGATCACGTCTTCCGCCAGCACGCGCCCGAGCGCGGCACGAATGTTCAGACGCTCGACCGCGGTGACGGGCGAAAGAAAAGCGCGAATATGTTCGCGCGCTGTTTCGACCGGCATGGAATTCGGGTCGTAGTCGGATGCGGTGGTCAGGTCGTGCAGGGACGGAGCGGAATTCATGAATGTCGAGAAAGCAATGCAAGAAACAATTTGGCTACAGCAACTGAAAATCTCACCACGAAGGCACGAAGACACGAAGAAAACCCGATCCAGATCTTGCCGTTCTTTGTGTTACTTCGTGTCTTCGTGCCTTCGTGGTGAGAATTGAAGTTATTTTGCCTTCAGGCCTTTCTTCAGCAGTCCGTCCACCAGTTCGTTGAGGCTGGTCTCGCGATCCTGTGCCAGCACATGAAGTTGTTTTACGAGATCGCCGTTCAGCTTGATCGCGAACGGCACCAGGCCAAGCGCCTGATCGCGTTTGCGCTGCTCGCGCCGATCCACCACGACGGCCGCGCCTAGGCCGAAACGCCCGGGCGCGGCGGGCCGGTTCATCTGGCGGTCGATTTTCTTGCCTTTGCTTTTTTCGAGGTCGGCTTTTTTCAAGGTCTTGAGCCCAAATTGTAAAGTTTTGGATAAGGGGACTCGAAGTTGTCAGGCCTTTGATTTGACCAGTCACCAGTTACCAGTCACCTGTCACAGCGCGAAGCGGCATTAGCCCCCGATGTAAGACATTTCCACTTTGCGCAATTTCATCGTATCGGCCGTGCGTATTTCGGAATAGCGGTCGGTGCGGGCGCGCCAGACCTTGGCAATGGCCGCGGAGAGTTCGTCGTCGCCGGCACCGCTGCGGATGATGTCGCGCAGATCGGTTCCTTCGGTGGCGAACAGACAGGTATAGAGGGAGCCCTCAGCGGACAGGCGCGCGCGCGTACAGTCCTTGCAGAACGCCTGCGTCACCGAGGAGATAAAACCGATTTCGCCGGACCCATCCCGGTAGCGCCAACGCTCGGCGACTTCGCCGACGTAGTTCGGATCGACAGGCTCGATCGGAAGTTCGGCGTTGATGCGCGATGCCAGTTCGCGTGACGGCACCACATGTTCCATTTTCCAGCCATTGGTGTGGCCGACGTCCATGAATTCGATGAAACGCAGGATGTGGCCGCTGCCCTTGAAGAAGCGCGCCATGTCGATAACGCTTTGATCGTTGGTGCCGCGTTTTACCACCATGTTGACCTTGATCGGCTTGAGTCCCACCCGATCGGCTTCCTCGATGCCTTCGAGCACCTTGGCCACCGGAAAATCGACGTCGTTCATCCCCCGAAACACCGCGTCGTCGAGGGAGTCCAGGCTGACCGTCACGCGGTTCAACCC
>JANOGH010000298.1:0-2766 GCA_031414075.1 Betaproteobacteria bacterium
GCGATGATCGGGTACGACTTCATGGGTCGCGCCCATTCCAATGCATGGCGGCAGGTGGCGCGCTTCATGCAGGATGTCCCGTTCGAGCCGGTCATGAAAGTCGTGGTCGGCCGTACAGAGGCGAGGGTGAAGGAGGCTGCAGAGCGTCTGGGTTGGGCCGAGTATGCGACGAGTTGGGAGGACGTCATCGCGCGCAAGGACATCGACATCATCGATATCTGCACGCCCGGCGACTCGCACATGCCCATCGCCATCGCGGCGGCGGAAGCGAAGAAGAACATCCTGTGCGAGAAACCGCTGGCCAACACCCTGGCCGATGCCGAAAAGATGTGGCACGCCGCAACCAAGGCCGGCGTGATCCACATGCTCTGCCACAACTACCGCCGCTGCCCGGCGGTGGCGCTGGCCAGGCAGCTCATCGACGCCGGGCAACTCGGGACGATCTACCACTACCGCGGCACCTACCTGCAGGACTGGATCGTGGATCCCGCGTTCCCGCGCGTCTGGCGGCTGATAAAATCCCGCGCGGGCTCGGGTTCACTCGGCGACATCCTCTCGCACACGATGGATCTGTCGCGCTACCTGGTCGGCGAGCCGGTCGAGGTAACCAGCCTGCTCAAGACTTTCATTACCGAGCGGCCCCTGCCCGACAACCCGGCGAAGAAAGGCCCGGTGGACGTCGATGACGCCGCGCTATCGCTCGTGCGCTACGACAACGGCGCGGTCGGCTATCTGGAGGGCACGCGCTTCGCCACCGGCCGCAAGAACTACAACCGCTTCGAAATCAACGGCGCCAAAGGCAGCATCGTCTGGGACCTCGAGCAATTGAACGAGCTGCAGCTCTACGTGGAAGAAGGGCCCAACAGCGGCTTCCGCACCATCTCGGTCACCGACGGCAAGCACCCTTACGTGGGCGCGTGGTGGCCGCCGGGGCACATTATCGGTTACGAGCACTCGTTCACGCACACCGTGTACGACTTTCTGCGCGCGATCGCCGAGCAGAAGCTGCCCTCCCCCAGCTTCGAGGACGGCTACAAGAACCAGCGCGTGCTCGATGCCATCGAGCGCTCGGCGCGGGATGGGAAGTGGGTGAAGATCGGGTAGTGGACACCCCTTCCCCCTTTTCAAGAGGGAAGGCCGGGAGGGTACAGAAAGCCGCAAGCCATTTCCAGCGCAGCATCCTCGAAGTTCTGCGGCATTACAAGAACTTGAATCCGTAGTGACACCCTCGCAATGACCCTGGGGATTTCCCCCCTTTCAGCCATTCCACCCCACTCGGGCATGGCGTACACCCCGCATTCAAGAAGAGCGAATCAGTTCCTTGCTGTTGTTCGCAAATCGGAGCCTATAATTCGACCGGGATTCGGGGTCTCTCAGAGCAGGCTGTCACTGCGGCACGAGCAGTGGCATGCATCAAAAATAATCGCTGCCCGCTGTCTTCCTGGCGAAACGTCTTGAGCGGGTCAGCCCGCCCCAAATCCGCACCTTCCTGACCGGCGCTTCGCGCCGGGTTGAGACGGGACCTGTTGCTTCTTTTGTTACTGTTGGATTGGCTTACCGATAAGCCGTCGCGCCTGACTTTTTAAGGCGCCGGATGAGGGGCCTCTGATGGAAGCATATCGACATGAAGAGCAGCGATCCACCCGCAATCGGTCCTCCCTTCGGTGAACAGCTCCAGCGTTTCAGCCGCTGGGAGCGGCGGGATTTTCTCAAGGGAATCGCCGCCGTCGCCGGGTCCGCCGGATTGCTAGGCTACGATCTGAGGCCAGCCGCGGCCGAGCCGCCGCCGGAGACGACTCGCATCCGGCTCGTCAAGGTCGGCCTGTGCGTGGCGCCGCAGTACGTCGCCGAGGAACTGCTCCGTACCGAGGGCTTTACCGACATCCAGTACATCCCCGACACCAAGAAGGTCGGCACGTCTGAGCATCTCGCCACGGGTGCAGCCGACCTCAATATGGCCTTTGCCGCCCCGCTGCTGATTCGGGTGGACGCGGGTGAGCCGGTAGTTCTCCTCGGTGGCGTCCACGTCGGCTGCTATGAGCTTTTCGCCACAGAGCGGATTCACACGATCACGGACTTGCGCGGTAAAAAGGTCGTCGTGCCGGGACTCGGCTCCTCGCATCACCTGTACCTGAGTTTTATTGTCGCGTACGTGGGGCTTGACCCGCACAAGGACATCGACTGGGTCAGCGCACCGCCCGCCGAGGCCAAGCAGCTGCTGGCCGACGGGAGGGTCGACGCCTACCTCGGGTTCGCGCCGGATCCCCAGGAGCTTCGGGCGAACGGGGTCGGACATGTCCTGGTCAACAGCACCCTCGACCGGCCGTGGTCCCAGTACTTCTGCTGCATCGTGGCCGGCAATCGTGAGTTCGTCGCGAGACACCCGATAGCAACTAAGCGCGCATTGCGTGCAATCCTCAAGGCCGCGGATATCTGTGCCACGGAACCCGGGCGGGTTGCGCGGTTCCTGGTGGCTCGCGGATACGCGCCCAGCTACGAGTACGCGCTTCAGACGATGCGGGAGGTGCCCTACCAGAAGTGGCGCGAGTACAACCCGGAAGACACCGTCCGCTTCTATGGACTTCGGCTGCAGGAAGTGGGAATGATCAAGTCCGATCCGAAGAAGCTCATCGCCCAAGGCACCGACTGGCGGTTTCTCAATGAATTGAAGAAGGAGTTGAAGGCATGAACACGAAGCGCTACAGAATCATTCTTCCTGCTGCATTCGCCGTTCTGTTCGCATCGCTCGGCGCAATTGCCCACGAA
>JANOGH010000299.1:0-8438 GCA_031414075.1 Betaproteobacteria bacterium
TGCTGCTCGTCCAGGATGAGCGAGTTGCCGCCGACTGCCACGACGGCTGTGTGATTGCGTTGCGTCATCAGAGCATCCTCCAGCCTGTGGAATTACGTAGGCCGCGTGGCGGCCGGCACGGCCACGCCGACGCGGGATGCCAGCGCAATGACGGCCTGGGTGAAACACTCCAGCGGTGCACGCGTGATGCCCGCGCCGATCTGGCCGACACCGGCTTCCTTGTGCGCGATGCCGGTGTTGATGATCGGCGTGATGTTGGTATCGAGCACGCGCCGCGCGTCGATGCCGGCGGGCGTGCCGCTGAAGTTGATTGCCGGCAGCGTGAAGGCATTGTTGCGGCCGAGCGTGATATGGCGCATTTCGCGCGTGTTCGCGATCGCGTCCTGCGGCGTTCCGCCGACGAACTGCACGATGGCGGGCGCCGTGGCCATGGCAAAGCCGCCAAGGCCCGCAGTCTCGGTAATCGAGCTGTCCCCCATGTCCGGCGCCGCGTGCTCCGGCCCGTAGCTCGGGAAGTAAAGTCCGCCCACGACCGGAGAAGGCGCTTCGAACCACTGCTCGCCGGTGCCCGAGAGGCGGATGCCGAAGCGCACGCCATTGCGCGACATGGCGGTGACCAGGCTGCTTCCCGGCACGCCATGTGCGGCATCGAGCATCGATTTGCAGGCCGCCATCGACAGATTCAGGAAAAAATGATCGTTGCCGGCGATGAACGTTACCGCGTCGGCGATTGCTGCCGCGTTGAATCCGGAATGCAGCGCCGCGGGCACGATCTTCTTCAGGAACAGCGAAGACGCCGCTGCGTTGCGGTTGTGGACTTCGTCGCCCATTTGCAGCGCCTGCGCAATGAGCGGCTTCAACTCCAGCGGTCCGAACTTCGCGAGCGCAGCAGCCAGCGCGGGGGCGAGCACCTCGGCCATCCAGCGCAGGCGTTTGATCACTTCCGGCGAATTGGCGCCGAAGCGCAGCACCTTGCCAAGCCCCTCGTTCAGGTTGGAATACGCGCGATTGCTGCCGGCGGCGTTCTCGATCACCCACACCGGCATCGACGGGCTGATGACCCCCGCCATCGGTCCCACGGTGGCGTGGAGGTGCGCCGGTTCGAATGCGATCGTTCCGCCTTCTGCCAGCCGGCGCGCCGCCTCCGCGTCGGCGGCCCAGCCTTCGTACAGGATCGCCCCGATAACCGCACCCTGCATCGGCCCGCACATATCCTGCCACGCGATCGGCGGCCCGGCATGCAGAACCATGCGGCCGTCCATTCCCGGCAATTGCGCGCGCGCCACGCCGATCCCGGCAAGCACGGGCTGGGCGGCGAGGAATGCCGCGTAGGCTTTTTCGTTGGCGCGCTCCACCGCCGGGTGATTGAGCAGTTGCGCTAGGCTCCAGCCGGCGGCGCGGTTGCCGCCTGCCGGCGGGGTCCAGTCCACCTGCACCGACTTGCCGCCGGCCGACCCGTTGTAATCGGAAAACGACTGCAACCCGACGTTGATGATGGGATGGCCTTGCCGAAACAGCGTGCTCATCGAATCCTCGTTTTCTTCATTTCAGTGTGTGCCGCGCGGCTGCACGCCCGCGTCGACGATTGTGGCGGCGAGCCGCACCGCCTGCGCGTTGCTCTCAGTGAGCAGCAGGCCGGCTTCGGTCAGCGCCCGGCTCTGGCGCGCGAGGTCCTGCGGATCGGCGGCGGTACCGCAGATCTGCCCGACGAACGCCACGCTGCGGCCCTGTGCGGCGGCGGCAGCGCGCGCGCGATGAATCGCCGGCACGAACTCGCTGGCCGGATCCATGTGGCTGCCATAGCCCAGCAACACGTCGAGAAGGATGACCGCCGTGTGCGGGTCCTCGGCCTCCTTCACGATGCGCTCGGTGCGCAGGCGGTAATCGATCATGGGATGCGGACGGCCGCGGGTGAACACGTCATCGCCGAGATCGACCAGCGTGTGATGATGGCTCTGCCAGACATCGGTGAGTTCGTGCGCATTGCGCGTCGGTGTATTCGAGTGCACCTCGGCCAGAAGTTCGCCGAGCAGCAGTGTCGCCTCGTAGCAGAACGTGCCGCCGCTGTAGAGCCCGCGAATGTAGCGTTGCGAATCGGCAAATTTCGGCAGTCCGGCAGGCAGATCCGGCACGTCGGCGTAACTGTCGCGGGGCTTTTCTCCCTTGACGATGGCGACTGCCGCGCGTGCGGCGTCCTCCAGGGTCTTTACCGCATGCACGCCCTTTCGCGCGATGCTCGCCGGATCGGCACCGAGGAACACCGCCACCACCGGCTTGCCCGCCTTCGCCGCCTCGGCCAGCACGCGCTCGGCCACCTGGGGCGCGGGTGGCTTGGAAATCAGCACGATGACCTGGGTGGCGGGATCGGTCGCGAGGTCCTTCAGGCCTTTCAGCATCGAGATGCCGCCGATCTCCTGGCCCAAGTCGCGGCCACCGGTGCCAATCGCCTGCGAGATGCCCGAGCCGAGGCGATCGACCAGCACCGTCACCTGTTGCAGACCGGTGCCCGAAGCACCCACCACGCCGACCGGGCCGCGCTTCACCACGTTGGCGAAGGCGAGCGGTGTGCCATTGATAATTGCGGTGCCGCAGTCCGGCCCCATGACGATCAGGTCCTGCTCACGCGCGAACTGCTTGAGCGCGAGTTCCTCCTCCACCGATACGTTGTTGCTGAACAGCATGACGTTGAGCCCGAGCCGCAACGCCTTCATCGCTTCCGCCGCCGCGTAGTCTCCGGGTGTGGAAATCAGGGCCATGTTCGCGTCGGCGGCGAGCTTCAGCGCCATCTGGATGCTGCGCGGGCGCAGCGCGGCACGCGCCTCGCCGCCAATGTCGTCGGTCTGCCGGGTGAGGCTCTTCATCGCCTCCTCGATCGCCGCGGGCAGGGCCGATTTCTCACCCTGAACCACGATCAGCAGATCGCTTGCGTGCGCGCCCTTCGCGTCGACGCGCAAGCCCGCTTCCGCCAGCAGCGCCAGGTTGTTCTCGGTGGCCATCACCGCCGAGGCCTGTTCCACGCCCGGCAGTTTGCCGAGCATCGCCGACAGTTGCATCAGCGACACTGAATCCCGGTACTCGCGGGGGACAATTTTTACCAAAGTGGCAGACAAGTCGCGTTCTCCGGTTTTCTTCAGGCGATCGCGGCCGTTCGGCCGGGACTGCTTTCGAATTGAGCGGCGCACGGGAGCGGCTGCCGCGATGGACAATCCCGCAGCGACGGCACCACGTGGTCCGGCGCAAACCCGAACAGCAGACCGCACAGCGTATCCGCGCCCGAACTGTGGCCGCTCGCCAGCGCACGCGCGGTCGCCTCGACGACATTGCCCGCGCCCGAGATCGCGACCGTCACATCGACCAGGCGCTCGGCGAATCGCCCCTGCGCCGCGTCGCTCAGCATCTGGCGGCTGATCGCATTCGTGCGCAGGAAAAGCGGCGCGAGCGCATCGGCCAGGGCCTGCAGCATCGCGTCGATGTCCCTTTCGAAGCCGGCACGACTCCAGAGCGCCGCCAGATAGCCGGCGATGAAGTCGTCGCCCGAAGGCGTCAGTCCCGGACCGAGCCCCACGAGTCTCGCCGCCGCCTCAGCGACGGCCTTGACGTCATGGCGTTCGGTTGCCCACGCCAGCATCGGCAACGTGTGCGAAAGCCGGCTGGCGAACGCGCGGTCGACCGCAGAGCGCGCGCTGGCGCGCGCCGCAAGCAGCGGCGTAAATCCCTGCTCCGGCGCGCGATCGACCAGGGTCGCGCGCAATTCGCGCAGCGCCGCCGCGATGGCCGCGCCGCCAGGATCCATCGAGCAAAGGCCCATCGGGACGGCGGCGACGGCGCCGCGCCAGACGGCCGCGCCGGACAGGTCGACGGCAATGCCCGCGTCGGGCACGCGCAGCGCCGCGTTGTCGAGCATCGCGCTCTGCCCCGGAATCAGCCACGACCCGAACGGCGCAACCGGAACGGCCAGCCGGATGCCATGCGGAGCATTTCCCAGCTCCGGCGCCAGCAGCGTCACCAGTTCGCCGGTGCGCGTCTCGATGTTGCAGGCCCGCTCGAATACGCTGTGCACTCGCCCGCGGGCGGGCGCGGGCACGCGATCGCCGATGCGGTCCGCACGCACGACGCAGCGAACGCTGCCCCCGCCCCGGCTCGCCGGGCAACGATCGCCGTCAGGCACCAATTGCCGCCAGCGCGCGCCGGGAGTCCGACACCCAACCGAAGATGCCGCCCTGAGCCTTGATCATCTCCAGCGCGGACTTCTGGAACGCCGGGAAGTAAGACCCGACGCAATCGGACAGCACCACGCATTCGTAGCCGCGGTCGTTGGCTTCGCGCACGCTGGTGTTGACGCACACCTCGGTGGTGACGCCGCAGACGATCAGCGTCTTGATGCCGCGGTCACGCAGGATCAGTTCGAGGTCGGTGGCGTAGAACGCGCCTTTGCCGGGCTTGTCGATCACCGGCTCACCGGCCCTTGGGTACAGTTCCGGCACGATGTCGTGGCCGACTTCGCCGCGCACCAGAATGCGCCCCATCGGGCCGGGATCGCCGATGCGCGTCTTGCCCCGGCCGCGCACCAGCTTGGTGGGCGGGCAATCGGTGAGGTCCGGGCGGTGGCCTTCGCGGGTGTGTATCACCAGCATCCCGCGCTTGCGCGCCGCCTCCAGCACCCGCGCGGTCGGCGCGATGGTCGCCTGCAGCGGCGTGACGTCGTTGCCCAGGGCCTCGCCGAATCCGCCGGGCATGACGAAGTCGCGCTGCATGTCGATGATCAGCAACGCGGTTGACTTCGGGTCGAATTCGATTTCGTACGGTTCCGCTTCGATTACCTTGTTTGCCATGTGGCCTCCCTCGCGCCGTTCCCGCCGCCGACCCCGAACCCCCGCGCCGCGCGGCGGTGGATTCTGCGCGGCGTCCGTAGGTATACTCAATGGTATACAAGATGCCACACGGGGGAAAGCAGTGTCCATGACCTTATCTTCGCTCCTCGCCGACTACCGGCAGGCAAAGCGCACACCATCCGCAGTGATCGAATCGCTGCGCCCCGCACCGGACGATGCCTATGCCTGCGCCTGGATCTGCCGGGTCGGACCCGATGCGCTCGCCCGGCGCGCCCGGCAGCTCGAACAGATGGCGCGCGAGGATGCGCTGGCCATGTCCCGCCTGCCGTTGTACGGCATTCCGTTTGCGGTCAAGGACAACATCGACGTGGCCGGCCTGCCGACCACCGCAGCCTGCCCCGCATTTTCGCGCGTGCCCGAGCGCTCCGCCACGGTGGTCGAGAAGCTGGAGGCGGCCGGCGCCATCCTGGTCGGCAAGACCAACCTCGATCAGTTCGCCACCGGGCTGGTCGGCACACGCTCGCCCTACGGCGCCGTGCCCAACGCATTCCGCCCCGAATACATCTCCGGCGGATCGAGTTCCGGATCAGCGGTCACGGTCGCACGCGGCGCGGTCAGCTTTTCCCTCGGCACCGACACCGCCGGCTCGGGCCGGGTGCCGGCGGGGCTGAACAACATCGTCGGACTGAAGCCGAGCCGCGGCCTGATGAGCGCCCGCGGCGTGGTGCCGGCCTGCCAGTCTCTTGACTGCGTATCGGTCTTCGCGCTGACGGTTCCCGACGCGGTGGCGGTGCTCAACGCGGCGCGCGGCTACGACGCGGAAGACCCCTGGTCGCGCGAGCTGGCATTGTCCGTGCCGAGACTGCCGGAGCGTTTCACTTTCGCGCTCCCCGACCAACTCGAATTCCATGGCGATGCCCATGCGATGCACGCGTTCAATGAGGCCGTGGACAGACTCGAAGGCCTCGGCGGCAAGCCGGTCCGCATCGACTTTTCGTTGTACCTCGAAGTGGCGGCGCTGCTCTACGAAGGCCCGTGGGTGGCGGAACGGCTTGCCGCCATCCGGCCGTTCTTCGAAAAACACGCCGGCCAGGTGCATCCGGTGGTGCGCAAGATCATCGAAGGCGCCACCAAATATTCTGCGGCGGACCTGTTCGCCGGGCTGACCCGTATCGAGGCGCTGAAGAAGACCGCAGCACAATTGTGGAACCGCGCCGACGTCATGGTGGTGCCGACCGCACCGACGGCCTATACCATCGAGGAAGTGCTCGCCGAACCGTTCCTGAACAATCGCAGGCTCGGGCATTACACCAACTTCGTGAACCTGCTCGACCTCGCGGCCTTTGCCGTCCCCGCGTCGATACGCCCGGACGGGCTGCCCAGCGGCATCACGCTGATTGCACCGGCGGGCAGCGATTTGATGCTCGCCGATCTCGCGCAACGCTTCCACCAGCTCACCGGCCTCAAGCTCGGCGCGCTCGACGACACGCTGCCGCCGCCCGAAGCCATCCCCTTCGTCAGCGACAGCGTGCGCATCGCGGTAGTCGGCGCGCACCTCTCCGGATTGCCGCTCAACTACCAGCTCACCGAACGCCGGGGCCGCCTGGAGAAAGCGGCGCGCACCAGCGCGAATTACCGGCTTTACGCGCTGCCGGGCACCACGCCGCCCAAACCCGGAATGGTGCGCGATCCCGGGCACGGCAGCGCAATCGAACTTGAAGTTTGGCGTCTGCCGGTCGGCGAGTACGGCGCGTTCGTGGCCGGCATCCCGTCCCCGCTCGGCATCGGACAGGTCGAACTCGAAAACGGCGAATGGGTGCAGGGCTTCGTCTGCGAGGGCTGGGCGGTGCAGGGTGCCGAAGAAATTTCTCAGCTCGGCGGGTGGCGCGCGTTCCTTGCGCAGAAAGCCGCGCATTGAATCGCACGGCGCCTCGCGCGCCGGCAAAGAACGCGGACGGAGTCCGGCGGCGAAAGGCGACGGCACCCGACGGGGCGCGCAAGCCGTCGTTGGCCGATTCCGTGTATCTGGGCATCAAGCAGAACATCTTCGATTTCCGGCTGCTGCCGGGCGACCGCTTCACCGAGAACGAAATCGCCGCGCACTTGCATGTAAGCCGCACGCCGGTGCGCGAGGCGCTTTACCGGCTTGAACGCGAAGGCTACCTGCGGGTGCAGTTCCGCAGCGGCTGGAACGTTCGCGAGCTGGATTTCCGGCAGTTCGACGACCTGTACGACTTGCGCATCGCGCTCGAAACCGCCTGCGTGCGAACCTTGTGCGATCGCCCCGAGGCGCCGAGCCTCAATGAACTGAAATCCATCTGGCTGGTTGTGCCGAAACAAAGGCTCAGGGACGGCGAGCAGGTATGCGCGCTGGACGAAGCCTTTCACGGCACGCTGGTCGCCGCCACCGGCAACCGCGAGATGGCACGCTGCCATCAGGAAGTGACCGAGCGCATCCGCCTGCTGCGCCGGCTCGATTTCACTACAGAAGGCCGCATCACCGCCACCTACCAGGAACACGCGCAGATTCTCCGCGCGATCCTGCAGCAGCGCGCCGATCGGGCCATCGATTTGCTGCGCAACCACATCGAGACCAGCAAGACCGAGGTCAAGAAAATCAGCCTGCACAAGCTGTACTCGGCGCGACGCCGCTAGGATCGCCGGTGGCTGGATGTCGAAAGACCCCGCATTCCGTCACCATCCGGATCTCAATCAGGAATGCCAGTTTCATCACATAGACCGATACCAAATCCTGGCGGCGGATTAAGATACCTTGCTTAGGAAGGGGCGCTACTTTCCCTCTTTTAGTTGCAGCATGTGACGCCAATCCGGAATGCTGCCGATAAAAATTGCAGGTGGGTTGAGTTATGCATAGGCAATTGAGCGGACATGTTCTCCTGATGGCGGCGTTGACTGGACTTTTTGGCCTGCGCGTCGCGGGACAGGCTGTGCAGTTCTGGATGCCACAATCCTTTCTTCCGGCATTTGATGCATTTCAAGGAAGCAACTTAAGCTATTCCACCCTGCTTCTGATGCAGCTTCTGATTCTCGCTTTGATGCTGAGAACTTGCCTGCGCGTCAGCGCTGGCATAAGCGTGCCCGACCGTCGCTTCGGCCATGGTCTGGCCTGGTTCGGCGGCATCTATATGGCGGGATCCGTGGTCCGCATCGCCGTCGGCATCGCGGTGCCCTCCGCCCCTGCGTGGTTCTCGGCCTGGATTCCCGCGTTCTTCCATCTGGTCCTCGCGGGATTCGTCCTGAGCGCGGCCCGCTACCACATGCGCCATCCGCGGCCGGCTGGACAGGGGATTGAACCATGAACCGCGTCCTGCCCTGGGTCTGGTATCCCTCGTTCTTTGCCGCGGCCATCGCGATGTTTGCAACGATGCTCAACCAGGGGTCGCCCCTGCTCATCGCCCTGAACATCCCCATTGCACTGGTGGCCATCGCGATCATCGGACTGGAACTGGCATTTCCGGCACGGCCGGACTGGAAGCCGCGCCGGTCGGACGTGGTGTCAGACGCATTGTTCATGGTTTTCGTCCTGACGCTACTGCCACGGGTATTAGCCTCCGGACTCACCCTCGCGATCGCCGCGTGGACCCA
>JANOGH010000300.1:0-1902 GCA_031414075.1 Betaproteobacteria bacterium
GTCGCCCACGACCGCGGCCTGCTGCCCGATGTCGACGAGCCCGTGGGAGTGCGGGTAGCCGGCATTGGCTTTGACGAAGGCCGCAACGCTCAGGTGACTTGGGCGCATCTGCTGCAACAAACCAGCGAATGGGAGGGTGAGTGTTTCGGCGTACCCGATCAGGTGGACCGCTACCGTACGGTGCAATTTCAAGGCGGCGCGGCCACCGGCAAAAAAGGCAATCCGCGACCGCTGCAGGCGCCCGGCACGTTTTGGGAATACAACGACGTGCGCATCAACCAGTTGTCGCTGGCCTTGTTGCATTTGTTCGGGCGGCCGTTACCCGAGGTGTTTCGCGAGACCATCATGCAACCCATCGGTGCCGGCGATCAGTGGCGCTGGGTGGGATACGACAACGCATGGATTGAACTGGCCGGTCGCAGGGTTCAGTCCGTTCCCGGCGGGTCCCATTGGGGCGGCGGCATGTCCATCGGCAGCCTCGACCAGGCGCGTGTGGGCCAGCTGCTTCTGAATAATGGCAAAGCCAACGGCCGTCAGGTCGTTTCAACCGTGTGGATCGAGCGCATGCGCACGCCGTGCACCATCGCGCCGTTCTATGGTTATCTGATCTGGCTCAACCATGATCGGCGTGTATTTCCCGGTGTGCCGGCATCGAGCTACTTCGCCATCGGCGCGGGCAGCTCGTTTACGTGGATGGAGCCCGAGCGACGCATGGTGCTGGTGGTGCGCTGGATTGATGCGGAGTACGCCGACGAATTTTTCGGGCGCGTGTTGTGGGCGGTGGACAGTCTCTAAACCGTACACCACTTCCCTGGCGCCTTTGTCCGGGATCTCGGCCATCAGGCAAAGCGCCGTCCCCGGCTCCCGGGCAAACGGCCACGTTTTCCAGTCGCTTATCTACTGCGCACAACCAAATATAACCACGAAGTCACGAAGACACGAAGAAATCCGGGAACAGGAATTTCCGCTCGCGTACCGTCCCATCCGTGAATAGCTGATCCTTTCAACTCCGAGCATGGTAATCCCACATCAATTCAGGAATTTCATTTGCTTCTCTTCGTGCCTTCGTGTCTTCGTGGTGCACACCGCTTTAAGGCCGAACCAGTTTGAAGTCGAACTCGGCGCTACAAAACGGTGCAGTGGTCTTTTTTCCATCGGGTGTCGCTCCGGCGGGATGATCCTTGAACTCCACCACCAGGGAATGCTTGACGCCGAACACGGCGTCGGAATCGAGATACGCGTCGCCTTCGACGAACAGGTGCGTGGCGACCCGGTCGTAGCCCGGCGCGGTCGCGATCACGTGCACGTGCGCCGGCCGGTATGGATGCCGGCCCATGCCGAGCAGCATCTTGCCGACCGGTCCGTCGGTGGGCACCGGATAGCTTACCGGCTTCACCGTGCGCAAACCGTAGCGGCCATCCGCGCCGGTGGTGAACCGCCCGCGCGCGTAGTGTTCATTCCCGCCCGGCCGCTGCACGTCGTAAAAACCCTCGCCATCGGTCTGCCAGACGTCCAGCACTGCGCCGGCGATCGGTTTGCCGTTCACGTCCAGTACCCGGCCCGACACGTAGGCCGGCTCGCCCGGCGCACTGGCGGCGATGTCGGCCCACATCGGCATGTCCTTCGCACCCGCAACATAAAACGGACCGAGCACCGTGGTCTCCGTCGCACCGCCGGGCTTGCGATGATTGATCGCATCGACCAGCATCGATACGCCGAGCGTGTCCGATAGCAGGATGGTTTCCTGCCGCTTGTCGTCGCACTTCTTGCCGGTGGCAGTGAGGAACTGGATGCCGGTGAGCCACTCTTTCTCGGTCAGTTCTGTCTCGCGGATGAACCCGTGCAGATGCCGGATCAGGCTGCCCATGATTTCCCTGAAGCGCGGATCGCTGGCGCCCTCCA
>JANOGH010000301.1:0-5009 GCA_031414075.1 Betaproteobacteria bacterium
CGGAGTTTGTGCGCAAGTTATAAGCAGTTATACATTGCGACATAAATAGTCCCGCATTAAATACTCCTTCCCCCTTGATGGGGGAAGGTTGGGATGGGGGTGAAATGCCAGCCACACGATACACGCCGCACCCCCACCCTAGCCCTCCCCCTTCCAAGGGGAGGGAATGTTTCCGGCGCTATTTTTGTCCCTGCGTATAGCAAACACGGTTCACCGCTTCGTTATCAGCAAGGAGAATGGTTTGGCAGAACGCGAATCGATGCAGTACGACGTGGTCGTCGTGGGTGCCGGCCCTGCGGGGCTGGCCTGTGCGATCCGCCTCAAGCAGCTCGCCACCGAGCGCGGCAGTGAGGCGTCGGTTTGCGTGATCGAAAAAGGTTCTGAAGTCGGTGCGCACATTCTGTCCGGCGCGGTCATGGACCCGCGCGCGCTGGCGGAATTATTCCCCGACTGGCAGGCGCTGGATGCTCCGCTGAATGCGCCAGTGACCGAAGATCGTTTTCTGTTCTTGCGCGATCGCAGTGCCTTCAGGGTGCCGAATTTCCTGCTGCCTGCGTGCTTCCGCAATCATGGCAACTACGTGGTGAGTCTGGGCAACGTATGCCGCTGGCTCGCGCAGCAGGCCGAAGCATTGGGCGTGGAAATTTTTCCGGGGTTTGCCGCGGCAGAAGTGCTCTACGATGACCGCGGAGCGGTCATCGGCGTGGCGACCGGCGACATGGGGGTCGGCAAGGACGGCGAACCTGGTCCCAACTTCCAGCCGGGCATGGAGCTGCACGCGAAGTACACGTTCTTCGCGGAAGGTTGCCGCGGCCAACTGGGCCGGCAGTTGCTGGCGAAGTACAAACTCGGCGATGGCCGCGATCCGCAGGTCTACGGCATCGGGCTGAAGGAACTCTGGCAGGTTCAGCCGGAAAAACACCAGAGCGGGCTCGTGATCCATACCGCAGGCTGGCCGCTCGACACGCAGACCTACGGCGGCTCTTTCCTCTATCACATGGAAGACAATCTGGCGTGCATCGGCTTCGTGGTCGGACTGGGCTATGCCAATCCTTACCTGAATCCCTTTGAGGAATTCCAGCGCTACAAGACGCATCCGGCCATCCGTCCCCTTCTCGAGGGCGGCAAGCGCATTTCCTATGGCGCACGCGCAATCGCGGCAGGCGGCATTCAGTCCTTACCGAAGCTGGTCTTTCCGGGAGGCGCGCTCATCGGCGACAATGCCGGCTTCCTGAACGCGTCGCGCATCAAGGGAAGCCATGCTGCCATCAAGTCGGGCATGCTCGCTGCGGAAGCGGCGATCGAGGCCCTATCGGCCGGTCGCAGCGGCGACGAGCTGACGGCTTATCCGGAAAAATTCCGTTCCAGCTGGCTGCACGAGGAGTTGCACCGGGCACGCAACTTCAAGCCCTGGATGTCGAAAGGCCTGTTTGCCGGCACGGCGATGGTCGGCATCGACCAGATCGTGTTCGGCGGCAAGGCGCCATGGACGTTGCACCACGATCACGCCGATAACGAAACGCTCAGGAGAAAAACAGAAGTCCAGCCGATCGTCTATCCGAAGCCAGACGGCGTCATCACCTTCGACCGCCTGTCATCGGTGTTCATTTCCAACACCAATCACGGTGAAGACCAGCCGGTACACCTGACGCTGAAAGATCCGGGCGTACCGGTCAACGTCAATCTCGCGCTCTACGACGCGCCGGAACAGCGCTACTGTCCCGCGGGGGTATACGAGATCGTCACGGAAACTTCAGGGCCCCGGCTGCAGATCAACGCGCAGAACTGCGTGCACTGCAAGACCTGCGACATCAAGGATCCGAAGCAGAACATCGTCTGGATCGCGCCCGAGGGTGGTGGCGGACCGAACTACCCGAATATGTAAAAAGCCACCCCGCCACCTCATCCCCCGGGCGCGAGGACACGTTAGCGATTAAATCGCCCGTCTGCGGGTAGCGCGCCAGGCTCCGTCTCCCGCCCCGGATGGCAAGCCAACGCCGTGTCGACGGAGTTCCTCCACCTCGTGGAGAAGGTGCGCTGCGCAGGCCGGAGTGCTTTTGAACTTCAGGTTCCCTCTCCGCCCATTGGGGGGAGAGGTTTCGTCGACACGGCGAAGGGAAGTTGCTGTTGGGGCGGGAGACGAAACTACGACGCGCTACCCGCAAACGGGCGATTGCATCGCTAACGTGTCCGCGCGTCAGGGTGAGGTGGGCTCCCTCAACCAGGTCTGGGTCCGTCCGAGCAGCGATATGCCGATGAAGCCGCGCACGTTGAGGCTTTTGCCATCCTCGGACAGACTCATCTTGGCGCGATAGATCTTGCCGTTCTTGGGGTCAAGTATTTCGCCGCCGGCCCAGGCATTGCCGTCCTTCTTCAGTCCCCACAGGATGGTCATACCAACGATCGGCTTGTCCTTGCGCTCGTCCTTGCACTCCTTGCACAGGTGCGCGGGGTCGTCGCCGGGCTGGTCGAAGATCTTTTCCACCACGCCTTTGAGTTCGCCGTTTTCCTCTGTGACCCGGATGATCGACCGCTCCTGTTTCGTCTTGTCGTCGATGCTGCGCCATGTGCCGACGGGCGACCCGGCGGCCGTGGCAATACTCGGCGCCACCATCAGCGTTGCGGCCAGTAACAGGGTTTTCATTGCATTCATTTCGCTCTCCTCTTGGGTGCGTTGGAACCGCTAGCCTGCAGAACCGCGGATGGCGCGACGCGCAACCTGTCGATCGCCTTCCAGTTCCACTCGATGCCCAGGCCGGGCGTGTCGTACGGATACGCGTAGCCCTTCTCTATCTTCATTTCGTTCTTCATGATCACACCGAGCTGCGGAATGTTCTCGATCCATGGGCAGTTCGGCACCGCAGCACACAGGCCGATATGCAATTCCATCAGGTAATGCGGGCAGATCGGCATGTTGAACGCCTCGGCGATATGCGCACTCTTCAGCCACGGCGTGATGCCGCCGATGCGGGCGACGTCGGTCTGTACGATGGAGCAGGCGCCGCGCTGCATGTATTCGCGAAAGTGGCTGATCGAATAGATCGACTCGCCGACGGCGATCGGCAGGCTGGTCGATTGCTGGAGCAGGACATGGCCGTTCAAGTCCTCGGCCGGCAGCGGCTCTTCGAACCAGGCGAGGTCGAATTCCTCGTAGTGGCGCGCGCGCCGGATGGCCTCGGCGATCGTGAACCCCTGATTGGCGTCCACCATCAGTTCCATCTCGTCGCCGATCGCCTTGCGCACGGCAGCGAGTCGTTTCACATCTTCGCTTACGTGCGGTTTGCCGACCTTGATCTTCACGCCGTGGAAGCCGCGTGCCTTATTGGCCAGCGCATTGTCGACGACCTGCGCTATCGGAAGATGCAGCCAGCCGCCTTCGGTGTCGTAGATCGGAACTTTCTTCTGCGCGCCGCCGGCCATCACATGCAGCGGCAATCCGGCCTTCCTGCAGCGCATGTCCCACAGCGCAGTATCGATCGCACACAGCGCAAGGCTCGTAATCGCACCGACCGCCGTCGCGTGCGTATGGAAGAACAAGTCCTTCCAGATCTGTTCGATCATTGCCGGATCGCGCCCGAGCAATTGCGGACCGAGGTGATCGCGGATCAGCGCCACGACCGACGAACCGCCGGTACCGATGGTGTAGGAGTAGCCGGTGCCTTCCGCCCCATCGTCGGCATACAAGCGCACCATCGGCGTTTCCTGGGTGTGAAAAGACTGGATCGCATCGCCGCGCTGCACTTGCGGCTTGAGGTCGACCTGGAACACTTCGACCCGGATGATCTTGGACATGCTGCCATTTCTCCCTTGTGGTTGTTGTACCTGCCGGCGGGATTCCAGCCGGGCTGGCGTCAGCGTTACACGGCCTCCTGCCGCAGTTTGTAGACTTGCTTTCTGGCGGCATAAATCATCTTCTGTACTACGGCATGCACCACGCCGCGTTCGTCCAGAAGTTCGATCTCGTAGTTCAGATCAATAGAAGACTCGGATTCGAGGCGTTTGCGCATTGAAGCAACTTGCGCATGTCCTCCGAGATGTAGATCACGCGCGCGCCGGTCGCACGAAAGGCCGGAAAAAAATTGAAGCCCAGCCGGCGCAACCAGATCCGCAGCGATTCCCGCGGCTGCATTGTCCGCCACGGCCCGGCAGAATTCATCTTAGCGCCTCGAATACGCCGGCGGCCCCCATCCCGGTGCCGATGCACATCGTGACCATGCCGTACTTCTGACCTCGCCGGCGCAAGCCATGCAGGAGGGTCGCGGTACGGATCGCTCCGGTTGCGCCCAGCGGATGGCCGAGCGCGATCGCGCCGCCGAGCGGATTAACCTTCTTGCGGTCCAGGCCAAGATCACCGATCACGGCAAGACTCTGGGCGGCGAAGGCCTCGTTCAGTTCGATCCAGTCGAGGTCCTCGAGCTTCAGACCGGTCTGCTTGAGCACCTTGGGTATCGCAAATTTGGGACCGATGCCCATGATCTCGGGCGGCACCCCGGCCACCGCGAAGCCGAGAAAACGTCCGAGCGGCTGCAGATTGAAGCGCTTCAGCGCCGCTTCGCTCGCCAGAATGACCGCTCCCGCGCCATCCGACGTCTGCGAACTGTTGCCGGCCGTCACCGAACCGTTTGCCGCAAAGGCCGGCCGCAGTTTGGCGAGCACCTCGCGTGTCGTGCCCGCGCGCGGGCCTTCATCGATGGTGATGACCTTGCTGCGCGTGACGACCTGATGGTGCTCGAAATCGGGCGCGCGCTCGTTGAGGGTGTAAGGCGTGATCTCCTGCTTGAACTCGCCCTTCTCGATCGCCGCCAGCGCGCGCCGGTGCGATTCTGTCGCGAACTCGTCCTGTGCTTCGCGGCTGACCTTCCATTGCTCGGCCACTTTCTCGGCGGTGATGCCCATGCCGTAGGCGATGCCGATGATTTCGTCGTTGGTGAAGAACTGCTCGTTGCCGACGATCTTGTTGCCGCCCATCGGAATCATGCTCATGCTCTCGGTCCCTGCCCCGATCATCA
>JANOGH010000302.1:0-4050 GCA_031414075.1 Betaproteobacteria bacterium
GTAAAGTCGGCCCAGGAATCCTGTCCCCAGGCGTAGTTCTGGTTGATGCCGCCCAGGCTCTTCACGGCGGGCCGGTTCTCCAGCAGATATAGTGCGCCGGCCACCGCGTCCATGGTGGCGTGCGGCCTGGTACGAAACACGTACTTGTAGCTCGCGTCTTCGAATACGCGGGGCGTGCCGCAATCGAACAGGATGGTGATCTTCTTGAGTTCCTCGGCCACGGGCGCCACGGCCAGACAATCGCCGCTGCCGATGTAGCCGATCACGAAATCGACGTCCTGGCGTTCGACGAGGTTGCGTAACTCGGTGACTTGCTTGGACGCGCCGCCGGCTTCGTCTATAACCACCAGTTCCAGCGGCGTGCCGCCGAATCCTTTGGTCGCGTACGGGGCGGGCGCCTTGCCCGCATTGAGCGCATCCACGATCGCTTCGGCGGCGACTTTCGCGGGAACACCGAACGGTCCGGCAGCCGGACCCGACAAAAAAGTCACCAGGCCGATGCGGATCGGTTTGTCCTGCGCGCTACAGACGGCCGGGACGACGGCCAGAACGGTAACAAGCACAGCAAGCGCCGGCTTGAGCAATTTCAAAGCATGCGTGTTCATGCTGTCTCCTCCTTTTATGGCGCTCTTATATGATCCTTCGGAAAATAATCCAGCGCGTCTTTCGCCGCGCCGGACGATTCGAATTCAGCGGGAATCTATCAGGTTTTGACCTCGCCCAGCAACGCATCGATGGCACGGCGGAGCGCGCGAAGAAAATCGCACGGACAGCCGCTTGTCGGAAAAGTCAGCGCCCGGTCAGCCGGCGGCGCGCGCGGGCAATAGCGGCGCGTACCTGTTTCGGTGCCGTGCCGCCGATATGATCGCGCGCCGCCAGCGAACCTTCGAGTGACAGCTTGTCGATCACGTCCGCGTCGATCAGGTTCGAGAACTGCTTCAACTCGTCCACGCCCAGTTGCGCTAGATCGACGCCTTTCTCCGCGGCGCGACGGACGGCGCGCGCGACGACTTCGTGGGCTTCGCGGAACGGCATGCCTTTCTTGACCAGATAGTCGGCGAGATCGGTCGCCGTCGCATAACCCTCGGTCGCGGCGCGACGCATCGCCTCTTTGTCGACGCTGATGCCGCCAACCATCTCGGCGTAGATCCTCAAGGTCGCGCCGAGCGTATCCACGGTGTCGAACAAAGGTTCCTTGTCTTCCTGGTTGTCCTTGTTGTAGGCAAGCGGCTGAGCCTTCATGAGGGTCAGCAGGCCCACCAGATGGCCGTTGATACGCCCGGTCTTGCCGCGCACGAGTTCAGGCACGTCCGGATTTTTCTTCTGTGGCATCATCGACGAGCCGGTGCAAAACCGGTCGGCCAGCCGGATGAAGCCGAAGCGCGGGTTCATCCACAGGATCAACTCTTCGGAAAGCCGGGACAGGTGCGTCATGATCAGAGCCGCACAGGCGCAAAACTCGATCGCAAAGTCCCGATCCGACACGGCGTCGAGCGAATTTTCACAGATGCCGTCGAAGCCCAGCTCGGCGGCGACGCGCTCACGATCGATCGGGAATGTCGTTCCCGCCAGTGCGCCGGCGCCCAGCGGAAGCTGATTGAGCCGCTTGCGGCAATCCGCAAAACGCGAGGCATCCCGCCCGAGCATCTCGAAATAGGCCATCAGGTGATGCGCGAAACTCACCGGCTGTGCGATCTGCAAGTGCGTGAAACCGGGCATCAGCGTATCGACATGCTGGTCTGCAAGATCGAGCAGGCGGCTCCGGAACGCGGCGATGAGCGCGAGCATCTCGTCGATCGCGGCACGCAGGTAAAGCCGGATGTCGGTCGCCACCTGGTCATTGCGCGAGCGGCCGGTGTGCAGACGCTTGCCGGCGTCGCCGACCAGATCAGTCAGGCGTTTCTCGATGTTGAGGTGGACATCTTCGAGGTCTATTGACCACGCGAAACCTCCCTGCCGGATTTCAACAAGGATGCTCGCCATACCACGCTCGATGTCGGCGAGGTCCGCAGCGGACAACACGCCGACCGCATGCAGCATGCGCGCATGCGCGAGCGAGCCCTGAATGTCGAACTCGGCCAGCCTCTTGTCGAAGCCGACGGACGCCGTGTAGCGCTTGACCAATTCCGCGACCGGTTCGTTGAATCTGCCCGACCACGTCTTGCCGGCCTTGTCTGCCGGCGGTTCCGGTTGTTGCATTGGCGGTCTGCCCCGTTCACAATGGAATGCGTTAAACAATTGTTTTGGCGTGCGTTTCGGCACGTCTTTACAGATGGCAAGTATAAATCAAAACCCCTCCGCGACCCTGCTGCCCAATTTCCGCAACCTGGGCGTGACGCTGCGCATTCTGCTGATCGTCACGGCAATCACGTTTGCCGCCGCCGCGCTGAAGTCGACCACCTTGACCGGGATCATGGAACAATGGTTTGCGATCACCGCATTGGCACAACCGATCACGATTTTGTCGCTGCTGGCCCTGGGAGTAACCAATTCCTGGCTGCACAAACTCGATTACTACAGGGCCATCGCCGCGCTTCTGTTCATGGAGCTGACCATCACGATGGTCGTACTGCACTTCGGCGCGACGCTGCTTGAAACCGACGCCAGCGACGTCGAGCGTTCCCTGCTGTTCACAGGCATAGTGACACTATTATTGGTGGGCTACTTCAACTTGCGCAATCGCGCGCTTTCGCCGGCGTTGACGGAGGCCAGACTGCAAGCACTGCAGGCACGCATCCGGCCGCATTTCCTGTTCAACAGTATCAATGCGGTGCTGTCGCTGATACGGGCCGAGCCTCGACGGGCGGAGACTGCGCTCGAGGACATGGCTGATCTGTTCCGCGTGCTGATGGCGGACAATCGCAACCTTGCACCGCTGGAGAACGAGGTCGAACTATGCCGTCAGTATCTCGCTCTCGAACAGCTTCGCCTGGGAGAACGGCTGCAGATCGACTGGCACGTAGACAATATGCCCAAAGATGCGCTCATGCCGCCGCTGGTGCTACAGCCGCTTCTGGAGAATGCGGTCTATCACGGCATTGAACCGTCGATCCAACCCGGCGTGATCAGTGTCAACATCTACCATGTCCGCGACCAGGTGCACATGGTCTTGCGCAACCCCTATCCCAAGTACGGCGATCACCACGCCGGCAACAAGATGGCTCTGGGTAATATCAGAGAAAGACTGGCGCTGCACTTCGACGCGGAAGCGAGTCTGCAGGCGCGTGTCGGCGAGAGCGAGTACGAAGTGCACATTACTATCCCGTACGTGAAGGCGGACGAATGACGAAGCATCCCCAGGCCTTGAAAGTGGTCATAGCCGACGACGAAACGCCTGCTCGCAGCCGGGTGCGCGATCTGCTGGAAGACTGCGCCAGCAGTTTCCCGATCGAACTTGTCGGCGAAGCCGCAAGCGGGCGCGAGTTGCTCGCATTGCTCGGGAAAACGCCGGCCGACGTGGTCCTGCTCGACATTCGCATGCCGGAAATGGACGGACTCGAGGCGGCGCAACATCTTCTGAAATTTGCAGATCCGCCTTCGGTGATTTTCACGACGGCATTCAACGACCACGCACTAAGGGCATTCGAGTTGCATGCCGTGGATTATCTGGTCAAGCCGATCCGGCTGCGGCGGTTGCACGACGCACTGACGAGAGCGCGGTCGATCACGCCGCTGCGCCTGGACGTCCTGCAGAGAATCGCTCCGGAGCCGCGCAGGCATCTGTCGATTCAGGAGCGCGGCAAGGTCATGCTGATTGCACTGCCCGATATTCTTTACCTCCGTGCCGAACTCAAATACGTCACCGTACGCACGGCTAGCCAGGAGCATCTGGTGGAAGAGTCGCTCTCCCGCCTGGAGCAGGAGTTTGCTGATCAGTTCGTGCGCATTCATCGCAGCTGTCTGGTGGCGAAAGCACACATCGTCGGCTTCGAGAAAGAATCCGCGGAGGCAGGCGAATCGCGCTGGGTTGTATTGCTGAACGGCCTGGACGAGAAACTGCCGGTAAGCCGGCGCCAGCAGCACATCGTCAAGGACCTCGGACGAAATCTG
>JANOGH010000303.1:0-3451 GCA_031414075.1 Betaproteobacteria bacterium
TCGTCACGGTTCCGCTGTCATCGACATTGATCTTGACTCCGCAATCCGCAATGATGCCGCGGATCGTTTTACCGCCAGGACCCCGATAAAGCTCAGTATGACCTTTCTGGCGGCCGAAGCCCTTGACTTCCGTCACGGTCAATCCCGTGACCCCGATCTCCGAGAGCGCTTCGCGCACCTCATCGAGCTTGAACGGTTTGACCACTGCTTCGATTTTTTTCATGACTGCTGCTCCCCTGTAGTCTGAATATCCGCCGCCTTAGCGGTTACCTGAACGCTCAACAGTATAGACGGCCTGTCCGCCATCCGGGAAGCGGGCTTTGCTTACAGGCCGCCGCGGTATTTGTTGGTAATGGGATAACGCCAGTCCTTGCCGAAGCCGCGCGGGGTGATGCGGATGCCCACCGGCGCCTGCCGGCGCTTGTATTCGTTGATATGCACCAGTCTCACGATCTTGTCGACATCCGCGCGCTTGAAACCGGCAGCGACGATTTCCGCGACACTCTGGTCCTGCTCGACGTAACGCTCGACGATCGCGTCGAGCACGTCGTATGGGGGCAGACTATCCTGGTCGACCTGGTTGGGCCGCAGCTCGGCGCTCGGGGCACGCTCGATGATCCTCTCCGGGATCACCGCCGACAGGGTGTTGCGATAGCGCGCGAGGCGGTAGACGAATTTCTTGGTGAGGTCCTTGAGTACGGCGAAGCCGCCCGCCATGTCGCCGTAGAGCGTGGCGTAGCCGGTGCTCATCTCGCTCTTGTTGCCGGTGGTCAGCACGATCGATCCCTGCTTGTTCGACAACGCCATCAGCAGCGTGCCGCGGATTCGCGCTTGCAGGTTTTCTTCGGTGGCATCGAACGGCCGGTCGCCGAAATGCGGCGCCAGCGCCTTGATGAAAGTGTCGAACGTAGGTTTGATTGCGATCTCGCTGTAGCGCACACCGAGGCGCTTCACCATTTCCCGCGAATCCTCGACACTGATGCCGGCGGTGAACTGCGAAGGCATCATCACCGCATGCACCTTGTCGGCGCCGATCGCGTCGGCTGCAATACACAAGGTCAACGCCGAATCGATGCCGCCGGACAGACCCAGCAACGCGCCGGGAAAACCGTTCTTGCCGAGATAGTCGCGCACGCCGAGGCACAAGGCCTTGTAGATGCTTGCGTCGACATCCGGTTCCGCAACGATTTCGCCGGGAAGCGGGCCATCTTTGCCCATCTCGACGACGACGAGCGCCTCCTCGAAAGCCGGCAACTGATGGGTCAGTTTGCCGCGTCCATCCATGACGAAAGACGCGCCGTCGAAGACCAGTTCGTCCTGCCCGCCGACGAGGTTGCAGAACACCACCGCCATGCCGGTCTCGGCTGTGCGATCGCGCACGACCTCGTAACGGGTCCTGAGCTTGTTGATATGGAAAGGCGAAGCATTCAGCACCAGCAAGACCTGCGCCCCGGCTGCGCGCGCCCGCTTCGGCGCTTCCGGCGCCCAGACGTCGGCGCAGATGCTGATCCCGACATTGACGCCGTCGGCATTCGGCACCACACGCGCCGTCGCCGCCGCGCCGGCGCCCCAGACATCCTCGCAGATGTTCACGCCGACACGAACACCGTTGACTTCCACGACGCAGGGGTTGCCGTCGGAGTCGAAATAGCGCTCTTCGTCGAATACCGTGTAGTTGGGCAGATCGAGCTTGTGATAGACGGATGTGATGGCGCCCTCCTGCAGCACCGAAGCGGCGTTGTAGAGTTTACCGCCCGTCTGGTGCGGGTGGCCGACGACGACGCTGATGCCCTTGACCCTGGACGCAAGCTCCGCGAGCGTTCGATCGCAGGCTGCGCGGAAATCTTCGCGCAACAGCAGATCTTCTGGCGGATAACCGCACAGGGACAGTTCGGGAGTCAGCAGAATGTCGGCGCCCTGGGCGCGGGCTCGGTCCGCAAACTCGAGGATTTTTCTGGCGTTGCCGGAGAGATCCCCGACCGTGCAGTTGATCTGGCCAATCGCAATGCGCATGGCTGCTACTATAGCATTCACCCCTTCTGACAATGAAAACGCGCTCCGGTATCCAGGTCGTAGATTCGCTGGCGACGATTCCCGCTTCGGATTGGGATGCGCTGGCCGGAAATCACCCGCTGCTTTCGCATGCCTTCCTTCACGCGCTGCACGAAAGCGGTTGCGCCAGTGCCGAGACGGGCTGGGCGCCCTGCCACCTCACGCTGTGGCGGGACAACCGGCTTGCGGCCGCCATGCCGCTCTATCTGAAATCCCATTCCTACGGCGAATATGTATTCGACTGGGCCTGGGCGGACGCCTACCAGCGCCACGGCCTGCGCTATTACCCCAAGCTGCTGAACGCGGTGCCGTTCACGCCGGTAACCGGACCGCGCTTGTTGGCCACCAACGAGACCGATCGAGGCGCGCTCCTCGACGCGGCGCTGGCGTTTGCGCGCCAGACCGGCGTATCTTCGCTGCACTGCCTGTTTCCTGCGCCGCCCGAGGTTGCGGCTTTCGAATCCGCCGGGCTGATGCTGCGAGCATCCGTGCAATTCCACTGGCGCAATGAGGGTTTCCGCGATTTCGACGATTTTCTGGCGCGCATGAACCACGACAAGCGCAAGAAAATCCGTCAGGAGCGGCGCAAGGTGCGCGAGGCGGGAATCGAATTCCGCTGGCTGCGCGCAGCCGAGGCGACCCAGGCCGACTGGCGCTTCTTCGTCGAATGTTACGACCGGACTTACCGGGCCCACCATTCGTCGCCTTATCTGAATCTCGATTTCTTCCTGCGTCTGGCGCAAGCCATGCCTGAACGCCTGCTGCTCATCCTGGGTTATCGGCAAGGGCTGCCGGTGGCGTCGGCATTCAACATCATTGGCGATGAAACGCTATACGGCCGCTATTGGGGAACGAAGGAGTTCCACTCCGGCCTGCATTTCGAAACCTGCTACTACCAGGCCATCGAATTCTGCATCGCCGAAAAGTTAGGTTATTTCGAAGGCGGCGCGCAGGGCGAGCACAAGCTCGCGCGCGGCCTCCTGCCGCAACGAACCGTGTCGGCGCACTGGCTGGCGCACCCCGAATTCGCCGAGGCAGTCACGCGCTTTTTGCGCAAGGAAGCGAGCGGTATCGGGCATTATGTCGACGAATTGTCCGAACACAGTCCGTTCAAGCTGGCGGATCGCGCCCCCGAATAACGATTCTGGATTTGGTTAAACTAGCAGCATGCCGCCAATTTATCGTACCTACCCCGCTGTGATCGCGCTTGCGCTGTCGAGTCTGCTCTGTACCCCGACGCTGTGGCCGGCTTCGGTGCATGCCGCACCGACTGAAATCGAAGTTGTAGACCGAACCGTGGGAACTGGAATCGAGCCGCGGCGCGGCTGGTTTGTGATCATCCGCTATACCGGCTGGATCTACGACGAGCAGGCTGCCGACAAGAAGGGAAAGAGATTCA
>JANOGH010000304.1:0-3218 GCA_031414075.1 Betaproteobacteria bacterium
ACTTGCTCAACATGAGGAAATCGTCCATGCCACGGTCGAAATCCAACGCTGCAACCAGACCGGCGGCTTCGCGGTCGATCTGGATCTTCGAGAGGCGGGCCTGACTGCTCGGTTACAGTGCGACCGGGCGGGCGAACGCCGCCCGGGATTCAATCGATCTGGATTTCCAGGGAGCAGGCGGGCGAATGCCTGAGCGTGCAGCCCACCGGCGAATGGGCATCCGCCCACTTCACGATCTCCCCGAGTTCTTCCCGGCTTGCCGCGAGAGCGGCGATCTTCACCCGGGTCTGCACCGCCCCCATGGCTGCCGAAATGTTTTCGTCCAGACCCAGCATGCCGCGATTGTCCGATTCGCTTTCCACTGTCACTTCGAGTTCGCTCAGAGTCACACCCAGTTTCGCGGCCCGCATCGCTATGACCGTGGCGGTGCAGGAGGCCAATGCACTCCGGAGAAGCCATCCGGGACTGGGGCCGGACGCCTCACCGCCCACGGCGGGCGGCATGTCGGTTGTGAGCGATTCACCATGAGGCCCGCTGACGTGGCACTGCAATCCGCGGACGAATCGCGCCGTGGCCGGCGCATTCCGGGCGCGGGCCTTCTCCGGTTGCGACGCAATGGTGGCACTGAGCGTTTCGATGGCATTGCGGATTCTGGCACTGGTCATCATCATTTTTCCTCGCATTAATCAAGCTTGCGCCGACTGGCCCTGCGCTCGAGAACCCGCGCAGTCAATTCAGCCGCCGCCGGCGTATGAGATAGTACACCGCCGGAATCACGAACATCGACAGCAGTGGCGCGGTGATCATGCCGCCCACCATCGGCGCGGCGATGCGTTGCATGACCTCGGAGCCGGTCCCCGTGCCGAACATGATGGGCAGAAGCCCGGCGATGATCACTGCGACCGTCATCGCCTTGGGACGCACCCGCAGCACCGCACCTTCACGGATGGCGTCGAGCAGGTCGGTCTCGCTGATCTTGCCCGCCGCCAGGCGAGCATCCCAGGCGTGCTTCAGGTACAGCAGCATGATCACGCCGAATTCCGCGGCCACGCCGGCAAGTGCGATGAAACCCACTGCGCTCGCCACCGAGAGGTTGTGCGCGAGCAACCACAGCAGCCAGATGCCTCCCGCCAATGCAAAGGGCAGGGTAGCCATGATCAGGAACGCTTCATCGAAGCGCTTGAAGGTCAGATACAGGAGCACGAAGATGATCAGCAGCGTTGCCGGCACCACGATTTTCAGTTTCGCCGTCGCACGTTCGAGAAACTCGAACTGTCCGGACCAGGAAATCGAATAACCGGCAGGCAGTTTCACCTCTTTCGCTACTGCCTCCTGCATGTCGCGCACCGCCGAACTGAGATCGCGTCCACGAATGTCGATGTACACCCAGCCCGACAGCCGGGCGTTCTCGCTCTTCAGCATCGGCGGACCATCGTTGATCTGGATCGCCGCAATGTCGCCGAGCCGGATCTGCGCACCGCGTTCGGTCAGCACCGGTAACTGACGCAGTTTCTCGAGCGAATCGCGTACTTCGCGCGGATAGCGTACGTTGATGGGAAAGCGTTGCAGTCCCTCGACCGTTTCCCCGATGTTGTCGCCGCCGATAGCGGCCGAGACGATGCTTTGCACATCGGCGATGTTCATGCCATAGCGGGCGGCGGCGTCGCGGTCGATCTTCACGTCCACGTAACGGCCGCCGGTCAGCCGTTCAGCCAGCGCCGATGAAACGCCCGGCACTTGTTTCACCAAGCGCTCCACGTCGGCAGTGATGCGATCGATTTCCGCCAGGCTCATTCCGGCTACCTTCACACCCACCGGGCTTTTGATTCCGGTGGCCAGCATGTCGATGCGATTGCGGATGGGCGGCACCCAGATATTGGAGAGCCCCGGCACCTTGACGATGCGGTCCAGTTCTTCGACCAGCTTGTCCGTGGTCATGCCAGGCCGCCACTGGTCGCGGGGCTTGAACTGGATGGTGGTTTCGAACATTTCCAACGGCGCCGGGTCGGTCGCGGTCTCCGCGCGGCCGGCCTTGCCGAATACGCTTGCCACTTCCGGTACGGTTTTGATCAAGCGGTCGGTCTGCTGCAACAACTCCGCTACCTTGCCCGCGGAAATGCCCGGTAGCGCGGAAGGCATGTAGAGCAGGTCACCCTCATCGAGCGGCGGCATGAACTCGCCGCCCAGGCGGTTCATGGGCCAAATCGTGATCGCCGCTATGACTAGTGCGGCGAACAAGGTCGTCCCGGGAAAGCGCAGTACGCCATTAAGCAACGGCCGGTAGAGCGCGATCAGAAAGCGATTGAGCGGGTTCTTCAGCTCTGCCGGAATACGCCCGCGGATGAAGTAACCCATCAACACCGGGATCAGCGTCACCGCGAGGCCCGCCGCTGCGGCCATCGAGTAAGTCTTGGTAAAAGCAAGCGGAGAGAACAGGCGTCCTTCCTGCGCCTCGAGAGTGAACACCGGGATGAACGACAGCACGATGATTAACAGCGAGAAGAACAGCGCCGGTCCGACTTCGGCCGCGGCATCGCCGATGACGCGCCAATGGGCCTCCCCTTTGAGCGTCTCATCGGGATGCTTGTGATTCCATGCCTCGATGTGTTTGTGGGCATTTTCGATCATGACCACTGCCGCATCCACCATGGCGCCGACCGCGATGGCAATACCGCCAAGCGACATGATGTTGGCGTTCACGCCCTGGTAGTACATGACGATGAAGGCGGCCAGAATTCCCAGGGGAAGCGAGACGATGGCGACGAAGGCGGAGCGAATATGGAACAGGAACAGTATGCAGACGACCGCAACAACGATGAACTCCTCGATCAGCTTTTCTTCGAGATTCTTCACCGCACGTTTGATCAGGCTTGACCGGTCGTAGGTCGGAATGATCTCCACCCCCGGCGGCAAGCCGGGCTTCAGCTTCTCCAGCTTTGCCTTCACTGCATCAATCGTCTCCAGCGCGTTCTTGCCCGAGCGCATCACGATGACGCCGCCGGCGACTTCGCCCTCACCGTTGAGCTCCGCGATGCCGCGTCGCATTTCCGGCCCGATCTGGATGCGCGCCACGTCACCCAGTCGCACCGAAACCCCGGCATCGGTCGTCGTCAGCGGAATCCTGCGGAAATCGTCGAGCGACTGCAGATAGCCGGAGACGCGCACCATGTATTCGGCTTCACCCAGTTCAAGCACCGAACCGCCGGTTTCCTGGTTGG
>JANOGH010000305.1:0-4238 GCA_031414075.1 Betaproteobacteria bacterium
CAACAATGCAACTCTGACGATCAGCGGAAATGACTTGTACCAGGACAACAGTGGCAATGGTACGATCATCAACAATGGCACCATCACCAAGACAAGTGTGGGCACGACGAGCTTCAGTAATCTGAATTGTTCGAATACAGGGACACTCAACTATAATGGCAGTGTAACACACACGAATGGCGGCTCATTCACAAACACCAGTACGATGAATCTGACGTCGACCACATTTGCAATCAACAATACTTTTCATCACAATACAGGGTCAGTGATCCAGGGCAGCGGGAGTTTTGTAAACAATGGCACATTAAATCTCGGATCTCGGCGCCTGGCAATTTCTGCTGCAGCCCGGTGCCTGGCGCATTGCGCTGGACCTGTTCCTGATCGGCCTGTTCGGCGGCTTCTACATCGTGCCGCTGTATGCCCTGATTCAGACGCGATGCGCGCCCAGCCATCGCGCCCGGGTGATCGCGGCGAACAACATTCTGAACGCGTTGTTCATGATCGTGGCGTCCGCATTCGCCTGGCTGGTACTGAGCAGCGGATTCACGATTCCGCAGTTACTGCTGATGACCGGAATACTGAACGCGGCGGTGGCGGTCTATATCTATACCCTGGTGCCGGAATTTCTGTTGCGCTTCATCGACTGGATGCTGGTGCACTCCATCTACCGGCTGAAGACTTCCGGCGTCGACAACATTCCGGAGGAGGGGGCGGCGCTCCTGGTATGCAATCACCAAAGCCTCGCTGACGCGCTCGTCGTCACCGCGGCCTGCCGGCGGCCGATTCGCTTCGTCATGTATTACGCGATATTCAACGTGCCGGGGCTGCGCTTCCTGTTCCGTTCGATGAAGGCGATCCCGATCGCCGGGGCGAAGGAAGCACCGGAAGTGCTCGACCAGGCCTACGACGAGATTGCCGCCGCACTGGAAGATGGACAACTGGTTTGTATTTTTCCGGAGGGCGGACTTACGCGCGACGGGGAAATCGGTCCGTTCCGTCCCGGGATGTCGCGAATCTTGGAGCGCACGCCGGTGCCGGTGATCCCGATATCGCTCTCGGGTCTGTGGAAGAGTATTTTCGCGCGCAACAGGCAGGTGTCCATCCCCTTTGCGCGGCTGTTCCCGACTGTGCGTCTGAATGTGGGCAATCCGGTCGCTCCCGCTGCTGCGACCCCTGATTCGATACGCGCCGCGGTGATGGCGCTGCAAGGCGATAGAAGGTAGGGGGAGGAGTTCAGGCGCAGACGAGTCGCTTAAAGTAGCGCGATGGGAGCGCGTCCCGTTAACATGGGCGCATAAAACCAGCGGGAGGCAGGGCATGGAACCAAAGACTTTCGGATTTATCGGGGTCGGTCGCATGGGCGGACTGATGTCCGCGCGGCTGCTGAACAACGGACACCAAGTCGTCGTTTACGACGTAGCCGAGGAAGCGGTCGCGGCGCTGCAAAAGCAGGGCGCACAGCGCGCCGGCTCGGCAGCGGCAGTCGCGGGCAAGGCGGAGACGGTGTTCCTCAGTCTTCCGGATCCGGCGATCGTGCACAAGGCGGCGTTGCAAACCGGTGGCGTGATCGAAGGCACCCGGGTGAAGCGCGTGGTGGATTTCTCGACCATCGGCCCGCGCACGGCGAGCCTGGTTGCCAAAGGTCTCGCCGAACGCGACATCGTTTACGTGGACGCGCCGGTGAGCGGTGGGCTCAAGGGCGCGCGCGAGGGCACACTGGCGGTCATGGTGTCCTGCCCGAAAAATGTTTACGCGGAGCTGGAGCCCATTCTCAAGACTTTCGGCAAACCCTTCCATCTCGGCGAAAGCGCGGGCCAGGCGCAGACCATGAAGCTCGCCAACAATCTGCTGGCCGCTGCCGCCATCGCGCTGACTTCCGAGGCGATGGTGATGGGCGTCAAGGCGGGACTCAATCCGAAAGTGATGCTCGACGTACTCAACGCCGGATCGGGGCGCAACAGCGCCTCGCAGGACAAATTTCCAAAGTCCGTGCTGCCGGGGACCTTCGACTTCGGTTTCGCCACCGGGCTATCCTACAAGGATGTGCGCCTGTGCATCGACGAAGCGGAGGCACTCGGCGTGCCGATGATCTGTGGCGCCGCTGTGCGCCAGATGCTCGCCGTCACCAACGCCATGTACGGCGCCGATTCGGATTTCACCTCGATATGCAAAGTCGTCGAGTCCTGGGCCGGTGTCGAAGTGCGCGGCTAGCGCATGCACTCTAGGGTACTGTTCCGTTGATTCAACCCTGCTGCGGGGGACTGCCATGTCGCTTGCCACCCGATCGATGAATAATCCCGCCATCCTCGAAGCCCACGAGCCGCTCGCCGCGCGCATCGCGCGATCCGTCGTTGCCGTGTCGGCGGAAGACCTGCCAGCCGAGGTGATGGACAAAGTGAAATTGTGCCTGGTCGATGTCATCGGCTGTGCTTTTGAATCGCGCGATTTACCCTGGAGTCGGCAGGCGGCACGGCTCGCCGAGCACGTGGATGCGAAGTCAGGCGGCGCGGCCATCATCGGTTCGCCCGGCGCTTTTGCCTGCGGGGACGCCGCGTTCGCGAACGCCGTGATGGGACATGGGCTGGTCCGAGAAGACATGCACGCCGGCAGCATCAGCCATCTGGGCATCGTCGTGCTGCCTGCCTTGCTGGCGCTGGCGCAATATCGCCGCGTCAGCGGGCGCAATTTTCTTGCTGCCGCAGTGGCGGGCTATGAAGTGGGCGGACAAGTCGGGCGTGCCGTGATGGATGCCGAAGTGGCAAAGATCCACCGTCCGACCGGCATCACCGGCCCGGTCGCCGCCGCAGCGGCGGGCGCGCGCCTGCTCGGACTGAGCATCGAACAGACGACCAGCGCAATCGCGCTCGGCGCCAATACCACCGTCGGATTCAATCAATGGGCGCACACCGGCGGCAGCGAGATGTTCTTCCACGCCGGCTTCGCTGCGCGCAATGCTGTCACCGCGGTTCGTCTCGCCGAAAGCGGCGCCTTCGCGTCGCCGTCCGCGCTGGATGGCGAGGCAGGGCTGTTCGCCGCCTTGCGCAAACGTTCGGCGGCAGCAAAGGTAGAGTTGTTCCAGGGCGTTCCGGAGATCCTGTCCGTCTATCACAAGCCGGTTCCCGCCTGTAATTTCGCGCAGACTGCAAGCCAGGCGGCACTCAGGATTGCCCACGGTGGAAAATCGGCGATCGATCGCATTGTGTCGATCACGGTACGGGTGCCGCGCGCCGGCGCGCTGTATCCGGGCTGCGATTACACGGGGCCGTTCGCGCATATCCTGCAGGCCAAGATGAGCATCCAGTACAACGTCGCGGCCGCGCTCATCGAAGGCGGCGTGTCGGAGAAGAATTTCAAATTGCTGAACGACACGCGGCTGCACAAGCTGATCGGCCTGATGACGCTCGAAATCGACGACGAAATGACGCGAGCCTATCCGGGCAAGCAAGGCGGCGAAGTGGAAGTGCGCGAGGCCGGTGGCGCGACGCAGCGGCTGCGGCTGGATGACGTCGTCAACGCCACACCGACCGAAGTGCGGGAGCGTTTCCACGGGGCAGTCCAAGCTGCAGTGGGCAAGGCGCGCGCCCAGGAGATAGAAGAGTGCATCGAGGCACTGGACCGCAGCGACGACGCCGGACGGCTGGGGTCGCTGTTGAAAGGGCAAGCGGCATGACACGGTATTACTTTAATTCAGGAGATAAGAAATGAATGACGATTTGTTCAAAAAAGGGCTCGAAATCCGCAAGTCGGTGCTGGGTGCGGAGTACGTGGAAAAATCCCTTGCCGCGGCCGACGACTTCAACATGCCGATGCAGAGGCTGACGACGGAATACTGCTGGGGCGCGGTCTGGGGCAGGGAAGAGTTGCCAAAGAAAACCCGCAGCATGCTGAACCTGGCGATGCTCTGCGCGCTGAACCGGCCGCACGAACTGAAGATGCACATCGGCGGCGCTTTGCGCAATGGCGTAACCCGGGCCGAGATCCGCGAGGTGCTGCTGCAAGTTGCGATCTACTGCGGCATCCCGGCGGGCGTGGACGCCTTCCGCGTAGCGAAGGAAACTTTCGCCGAATTCGACAAGAACGAGAAAAAATAAAAAGACACACTCACCGCAGAGGACGCGGATACCCTACGTGCGTAGCACGTCGGAGTACCCTTTTAGGACGCAGAGGAAAATAAAAGACGAAGAATGGATTGATGAGAATCGGTTACTGGTCGGGAGTCATCGCAACGTGTATTGGTA
>JANOGH010000306.1:0-5347 GCA_031414075.1 Betaproteobacteria bacterium
CCCTGCTTCAGGTTCGCAAGACCGGAAGCTTTTCTTCCTTCGGCACAAAGCGCAGCGCCACACCGTTGTTGCAGTAGCGCAGCCCGGTGGGTTTCGGGCCATCGTCGAAAACATGCCCTTGGTGCCCGCCGCAGCGCGCGCAGTGATATTCGGTGCGTGCAACGAAAAGCTTCCTGTCCTTTTTTGTGCCTAGCGCGCCCGGTATCGGATCGAAGAAACTCGGCCAGCCGGTGCCGCTGTCGAACTTCGTCTCGCTGGCGAAAAGCGGAAGGTAGCAGGCGGCGCACACATAAGTGCCCGCGCGCTTCTCCGTGTTCAACGGGCTGGTCCCCGCGCGCTCGGTTTCCTCCTCGAACAGGACGTTGTAACTCTTCGCGGGAAGCAGGGTTTTCCATTCGGATTTGGCTTTGATCAGAGTTTTCACGGTGTTTTCCTTCGCAAGAGCCGGCAGTCCGAAAAAGAGGCAGGGAATGCTCGCAAGCAATTGACGTCTGTTCATGGATGTCTCCTCACGCAATCCGTATTGAAGTCTAAATGGGTCTGTCGAGGCGCCATTGTCTCGCCTCCGGCGCTTTGCCGGGACTCTACACAAAGCGCAGTCCCGCCACCTATACGTTCCATCGTCCCCAAGTGGATGCGACGATTGGCGTACTGCTGGTAGACCATTGGCCGTCCGATTGAAACAAATAGGAGCACATGGGGTCAGCCTCCACTTGCCATCTCGATCGGGTCGGGATCGAGGGTCGGATACTGGTCGGACTCGTCGGTTTGAATCTGCGGCGTCAAAATTTCAAGCCGGTCCGTGAACATGAACAGCCCTCCGCATTTCATCGCGATCTTGGCGATAACGATCGCCTCCTTTTTGCGCTACGATCTCGGTCCGAAAGAAATACCCTCGTTCCGGTGAACCGGAATGGATCCGAACTGATTGGAGAAAAGCATGAATAGAATCACCCTGTCGTTGCTGGCCGTGTTTATGGTAACCGCCGGCCTCTCTGAACGCGCATTGAGTCAGGATTCAATGGCGCTTGCGAACGCTGTCGTCGCAGCGGCCGACCGCAGCCCTGAGGATCGTGCGCTCGACGCGGTCACGATGGTGCTGTTCTATCACGACACGGTCTGGCTCGGGGTGGATCGCGAGGCCATGAACAAGGCCGTCTTCGCTGCACTCAAGCCGGGCGGTGTATTTTTGATTGTCGATCACAGCGCACGGCCGGGGGACGGCGTCGAAGTGAGCAATACCTTTCATCGGATCGAGGAGGATGCCGTCAAGACTGAAGTGCAAGCAGCAGGGTTCGTGCTCGATGGGCAAGCCGATTTCCTCCGCAACAAGGACGACACCCGGGACTGGAACGATTCGCCGCGTGCCGCCGGGGAACGCCGCGGCACCAGCGACCGGTTCGTGCTGCGCTTCCGGAAGCCCTGACCACCGGCTTCTTCAAATCAAGCCAGCTCTTCACCGAAGAAGGCGAGCAGTTGCGCCAGCGCCCAGTCGGGGCGCTCTTCCGGAATCCAGTGACCGCAGTCTTCGGCGATGCCGCCGCGCACGTTAGTGGCCACGCGCCGCCAGGGTTTATAGAACATGCCAAGTCAGACCCTCATGGCACTACCTTAAGGAAACTCAATTCCCTCCCCTGCCTGCGGAAGACAAGGGAACACTTGAAGCGCAGCATGCCCCCATCCCAACCTTCCCCCGCGCGCGAGGGAAGGGGCTTACGAATCGCAGGCACTTACCGATTCCCGCAGGCGAATGCCCGCAACATGGCGAGCGTGCTGCCGGGCCGCGCTGGCTTCCACTCGTCGGGATCAGAATCGGCACGGGCTTCCTCGCCCCCGCCCATATTCTCGGCGTAGCGAAGAACATCGAGTATTCGCGCTCGCTCTTCCTTGCAGTCGTATTCCTGTCGCGACTTCTGCGACCTATACGGCGTGCCATAGGGGCGTGCCTGGACCACCTTGAAGTCAAGCAGATCCCACATTTTCACCAGGTTGCCCGCCTTCTCAATGGTGGCGAGATCGGCGTAGGCCGTCGCGCTTTCATTGCCGCCGATCTCCACCCACTTCGCCACCGCACTGCTGCTCACAACAGCCAGAAGCCCCATCAAGAGAGCCTTACCCATTGCGGACGCAGAGGGGAAAAAATTATCTTCGACATTCATTTGAGATCCTCCGGTGGGAAAATAAATCTGTCCTCTTCATCCGCACAGGCGCATGCGGGGCGGTTTTTGCCTCACCCCCGCTCCCGGCAGATCTGCGGATCGACCTGGAAGCCCGGCGCTGGGCCATAGACACAGGCCGCTCCATTCTTGTCCACGTGCGTCAATTTCAGCGACCAGTCGGCGCCGCCATTGCACTGCGGATAATGCATGACGGAAAAGCGGTCGTAGTCGGTGAGCGGCCGCCAGTTGTTGTCCTCGAAGCAGGTCCCGGATTCCGGGCGAGTGTGTTCGTGCCGCCAACCGAGCGTATGGCCAAGCTCGTGGCGCAGGATCCCGACCAGTTGCAAGGCTCCGTCGGCATCCAGATGGAACGAGGATTCGTCGATCAGCAGGTTGCGTTCGGCGCGTTCCTCGTTCGGGAAAAACGCCCGGGCCAGATATTGCCCGTCCACGTCGACTGGGCGGATATCGAACACCACGTTGGCGTTGGCGGGCGTGCAATCGGCATCCTCGGCCGCTGCGTGGATGAACTGGACATCCGCGACGGATTCCCAGGCGCGGGTGGCAGCCTCCATTTCCTTGACTACCTGCCGTTGCCGTTCGCCGAATGTGCTGCTCACGCAGTAGGTCAGATGTTTCCTCCGGGTCGCATCCCAGATTGCGTCCCGGCCGCCGACCTTGTGCACGATCAGCGCCCCCGGCACCGGCGCGGGTGGTTCCCGTTTTATGCGGAATTCAAAAAATTCCCGCAACCCCTGGCGGTCGGAAATCGCGATGTCGCCGCTGACGATGTACTTGCCGCCCGGGAACGGCTCCTTGTAGGTGGACCCCTCGAACTCCTCGAAGGCCTTGTCCGCCCACTGCCTGCACTCCTCCTTTGCCTTGTGCTCCAGTTGCCCCATCGCCTCCGCGATCGTCTCGGGCGTTGCTTCCACCCGCTCTGTCGCTGGACGGATCCGCGTCCCGGCATGAGTCTCGCCCGTCTGCGCCTGCAATTCGTATTGGGCGCTTGGCGCCGGGTTCTCGCATCCAGCGAAGTCGCCGGCGCCGACCGCAGATACAAAGCCGGTGAAGAGAAGGGAACTGCTGGCAAGAACGCTTGCGCTTGGCAGCGCCGCGAGAGAGATCTTCATACTCCACCTCATGAACACCGGGTTTCCCACTGCACAAAGTCAATGATTCGTTATTTCTTCAGACACGGTTCCACAACGACATTGAACAACTCGATATTTTCCGCAATCGCGCGCAGCTCCCGCAGAAGCGCGCGCGCTGTCGCAATATCCTTCGCCTCGGCGCAGAGACGTGTCTCTCCTTCCAGGCCGATGCGTGTTTCCTTGAGTCTTGTCACTTCGCCTCGCTGCTTTGCGCCCTCGAGTAGCGCGCGGGCATTCCGAAACGCGCCGCGTGTCGGTTCCGGCACACCCTTGCCCCGCGACAGCGCATAGACCGCAAACTCGGCGGTCGAGGTCTCCGCCGCCCGCGTTTCGACCTTCGCCCCGGAAGCCTCTCCGCGTGGAGGCAGTGCTGTCAGCGCAAGGATGCTCAGAGGCAGAACGATCAACAAAGGACGCAGATGAGCCTGCGCGCACAGTCTGGTCATGTTTGGGTATTGCACAGTGGGGATGACATCCTCAGTCTCCTATCTTTCAGGATCGATGTTAACCGATACGCGACGCACACCTTACCGAGCCTCCCCCACGAAGCCTTGCTGAATCGTCGAAATCAGTTCCAGGGCTTCGACTGGCAGCGGCCCCTTTTCCGCGCTGCGAGCGGCATGCTCCAGCTCCTCCAGGGTGGAGAGGCCCACCAGCGTCGTAGAGAGATCGGGATTCGACAGGACGTATCGCAATGAGGCCTCGACAAGGCTCTGCGCCAACCCCCGCTTGATGATTTCACCGAACCGGATCGCGCGAGCCACATCACCCGCGTAACTGGAAGCCGAGCCGATCGGGTCCACGCTGGCCATGCCGAGCGGATGGCGGGTCTCGACACCGCTGAGCGCGCCACCCGCCAGCACGCGGATGCCGATGGTTCCGACGCCCCTCGCATGCGCGCGCGCAATGAGGTTGCCGTAGTCCTGGGCGGGGTAGCGGGCGGGGAGCTTCATACCCGTGCTCGGGTTGAGCAGGTTGTAGCTCACCTGGGCGCTGTCGAATAAATCCACAACGCTCTGTATGGCCTGCGTGTCGCCCAACGCTGTGAACCCGAAGAAACGCGCCTTGCCTTGCTCGCGCAATCGTGCGAAGACCGGCAGCACCTGCTCGCGCACGGCCTTCGGCGAGATGCTGCCCTCGCGCTTCGCGTCGGAGATCGGATTGTGCAACTGGAACAGATCGACGCTGTCCTGACCGAGGCGGCGCAAACTCGCATCCATGGAATCGACGATGAACTTCCCGATGTCGCCGGTCTCCTCCAACCAGACCTTGGTGCCGACATAGAGCTTGGGCCGTTGCAAGGCCTTCAACACCCGCCCGAGATTGCGTTCGGATTCGCCGTTGCCGTACAGCGGTGCAGTATCGAAGTAGTTGATGCCGAATTCCATGGCGCGCGCGACTGCTCGCTCCTGATCGGCGGCCGCGCCCTTCACCATCAAACCCCCGACCGCGCCGCAACCAAAGCTCAGCACCGAAACCTTCAGTCCGGTTTTTCCAAGGACGCGGGTTTCCATCAGACTGTCTCAACCCAACACAGAGGCACAGAGAACACAGAGGACACAGAGGAAACCGTAAGCAAACGAGAATGGAATTTGGGGAATCTCGACGTTGCCGCGCACAGTGAGGATTGCATTTCCGTCGATGCCAGCGCTCGGAATATAACCATCCTTTCCTTTTCGCCCTTCTCTGTGTTCTCTGTGCCCTCTGTGCCTCTGTGTTGGGTGTAGGTAGTAATTTCCATCAGCGGTGCACCGGGATCGGGATGTCGAGCGTAGTCACGCGGCGCAACTCGCGGCGGTACTTCTTGTCGTCGAAGGGCATTCCCCGGTGCATAGTCGCGCGGTTGTCCCAGATCACCAGATCGCCCACCCGCCACGAATGCCGGTAAACGAACTGCGGCTGGGTGGCGTGCTCGGTCAGGTCCCGCAGCAGCAGCCGCGCTTCGGGTACCGGCCAGTCAATGATCGAAGCCGCATGCGAGGCGAGGTAGAGCGACTTGCGCCCGTTGGGCAGGGTGCGGACCAGCGGATGCAC
>JANOGH010000307.1:0-1711 GCA_031414075.1 Betaproteobacteria bacterium
CATGATGATGACCTACTTCAAGGGACTGAAGGGTGCGGGCGTGGTCATCGACGGCTGCGTGCGCGACTGGACCAAGGTGCAGAAGCTCGGGATTCCCATGTGGCTGCGGGGCGTCACGCCAAACTACCACGCCCAGACGAATCTGATGCCGTTAGCTGTCAACGTGCCGGTGGCCTGCGGAGGCGTGACCGTCATCCCCGGCGACATCATCGTCGCCGACGACGACGGCGCGGTTTGCGTTCCGGTCGCCTTTGCCGATGAGATGGTGAAGAAGGCCCACAAGGATCACGGCTGGGAGGAATTCTCGCGCCAGAAGCTGCTCACCGGGGAATCGCTCAGGCGCTACTATCCGCTGCACAAGGATGCCTGGCCGGAATATGAGGCATGGCTGGCCGCGCATGGCAAGAAGGAATAACGCCGGGGCCGCGGCCTTTTACCAGTTAGTGACCGAACCGTCCTTGCGCATGAGGTGGGGGGCTTCCCACTGCCTGTAGCTTTGCTTCGCGATCAGAGCTTCGTCAACATCGACGCCGAGGCCCGGCTTGTCACTGACGCGATAGTGGGCTCCGTCGAGCGCGAGCAGTCCGGGAAAAAATTCGGGATTGTCGAAGCCGTGATAAAGCTCGCCCGGCGAAGCGCGCGTCTCAAGCCAGGAAAAGTTCGGAACAGCGGCCGCGAAATGAACCGTGGCGGCGGTGCAGATCGGTCCAAGCGGGTTGTGCGGCATCATGTCGATATAGTGGGCTTCGGTCCAGCCGGCGACTTTCATCGCCTCGGTCAGGCCGCCGACATTGCAGATGTCGATGCGATTGAACTGCGTGAGGTCTCCCTCGATGAAAGGCAGGAACTGCCATTTGGAAGAAAACTCCTCGCCGATCGCAAAGGGAACGTCGGTCAGCTTCCGAAGTGCTGCGTAAGCGCCGGGTGTTTCGTCGCGAATGGGTTCTTCGAGGAAGTCCAGAGTCCCGCGCGGCATCTTCTGGCAATAGCTGGCGGCCTCCGCCACGCTCAGCCGATGGTGGAAGTCGATGCCAAGGACCACTTCGTCTCCCAACGCCTCCCGGCACTTGATCGTCCATTTGGCAGTCTTGGCGATGCTTGTCCGTGGCTCATAGATCTTTTCCGACCTCTGGCCCGCCGGGATGAGGCGGATTGCCTCCCACCCTTGCGCCTTGAGTTCGAGCACTTGCTCGATGACTTCCGCGCTCGAGGCTTCCGAACGCGTCGTCGCGAACGTCGGAATGAGATCGCGCTGCTTGCCGCCCAGCAGCTCGTAGACCGGCACTCCGAGCGCCTTGCCCTTGATGTCGTGTAAAGCAATGTCGATCGCCGAGATCGCAGCCTGCAAGACGCGGCCACCCTCGAAGTACTGGCTGCGATACATCTCCTGCCAGATGCGGCCGACCTGCATGGCGTCCCGGCCGATAAGAAACGCGCTGTAATGTTCGATGGCGCCGACCACCGCCTTCTCGCGCGACGACAGGCCGCTTTCGCCCCAGCCATACACCCCCTGGTCGGTTTCGACCTTGACGATCAGCTGGTTGCGGGTGCCGACCCAAACCGGATAGGGCTTGATGGCAGTGATTTTGAGTTTCGGTGACATGATCAAACCTGCAGGGCCAATTCGTTCTCGCTATCGAAGAGGTGCATGCGCTTCTGATCGAACTCGAGCCACACCTGCTCGTCGGGCCGGACCTTGACCGTAGGCGGC
>JANOGH010000308.1:0-5878 GCA_031414075.1 Betaproteobacteria bacterium
ATTTTAGGTTTCATGGCGTTTGCGCTCACGAGCTGTGGCTAGTCTAGCAGGTTGATGCAAAAGGGTTCGTCGCTCCCGCGAAGGCGGAAGCCGACAAACGAGCTCACAACAAAATTAAACACTTCTGGATTCCCGCCTACGCGGGAATGACAGAAAAAACGCTCCTCAGATAGTTTCGCATCAAGCTGCTACAGCGCCGCGCTGATCGCGCCGTAGCTTTCCGGTCGCCGGTCGCGGAAGAACTGCCACAATTCGCGCACTTCGCGCACCATCTCCATGTCCAGATCGGCCACCAGCAGCTCATCCTTGTCACCACTCGCCTGGGCGACGAGCTTGCCGCGCGGATTGACGAAGTAGCTGGATCCATAGAATTTGCCGATGTCCCAGGGCAGTTCCGTGCCGACGCGATTGATCGCGCCGACGTAATAGCCGTTCGCCACCGCCGCTGCGGGTTGTTCGATTTCCCACAGATACTGGCTCAGCCCAGCCACCGTCGCGGAAGGGTTCACCACATACTCGGCGCCGTTCAGTCCCAGCGCGCGCCAGCCTTCCGGGAAATGCCGGTCGTAGCAGATGTAGACGCCGAGCTTGCAATACGCGGTTTGGAATACCGGGTAGCCCAGATTGCCCGGCTTGAAGAAAAATTTCTCCCAGAAGCCCGCTACCTGGGGAAGGTGATTCTTGCGGTACTTGCCGAGATAGTTGCCGTCGGCATCGATGACCGCCGCCGCGTTGTAGTACACGCCGGTCATCTCTTCCTCGAAAATCGGCACGACGATCACCATCGAATATTTTTTTGCGTACTCGCGCATCAACTGCGTGGTCGGACCGTCGGGAATTTTCTCGACCGCGCGATACCACTTCTTGTCCTGGCTCGGACAGAAATAAGGCTGCGTGAAGACTTCCTGGAAACACAGCACCTGAACGCCTTGTTTTCCCGCCGCGTCAATCAGCGGCAGATGCGCTTCCACCATCTTGTCGCGGATCTGCTGCGGCGACATGTCGGTGTTGCCCTTGAGGCCCATCTGGATCAGTCCCGCTTTCAGCATCGTCATGCTCTTTCCTTTCTCCTCGCTCCCTCACCCTCGGTCCCTCTGCTCCGCTTCAAGTGTGCCCTTGTCCCGGAGGGAGAGGGAGGCAAAAGGATTTTCAATTGCGTCGTCTTTCTTCCACTCCACCCGTTCCCTCAACCTCGGCCCCTCTGCTCCGCTTCAAGTGTGCCCTTCTCCCTCTGGGATACCCAGGCGCAGCCCGGGGTACCCGTTTAGAAGGGTTGGGATGAGGGAAAGCGGCGCAATCGAACGGTGGCGTCGCTTACTTCTGCGCGGCTTCCCACACCTTGTGCGTCCACGCACCCTGCGGCTGCTTGCTGATAACCGGGTCGGACTTGCCCGATAGCAGCGTCTTCACGGTGCGGTCGTAGGCCGCCGGCTCCAGGAAACCGAGTTTACCGCCTTCGACCAGCTTGGCGATCTCGGTCATCATCGTCGTCTGGTGGCCCGCGGTCTGCGCGCCGGAAGCATCGTTGGCCAGCACGATCTTGACGGCTTCGTCCTGGTGCTTGATGGCGTAGTCCCAGCCTTTCAGCGAGGCCTTCAGGAAGCGCGCCAGCTTGTCGGCCATCTTCGGGTCGGCGAGCGATTTCTCCTGCACGTACAGGCCGTCTTCCAGCGTTGCCACACCCTGGTCTTCGTATTTGAAGACGATCAACTGGTCGGCCTTCATGCCGGCCTCGATGAGCTGCCAGTATTCGTTATAAGTCATGGTCGAGATGCAGTCCGCCTGCTTTTGCAACAGCGGATCGACGTTGAAGCCCTGCTTGAGGACCTTGACCGCATTGGCATCGCCTGAGGTTTTGTAGCCCAGCTTGTCCATCCACGACAGGAACGGATACTCGTTGCCGTAGAACCAGACCCCGAGCGTGCGTCCGGCGAAGTCCTTCGGTGTCTTGATGCCGGAGTCCTTGCGGCAGGTCAGCATCATCCCGGAGCGCTTGAACACCTGCGAGATATTGACGATCGGCACACCCTTTTCGCGCGTTGCCAGCGCGGAAGGCATCCAGTCCACGATCACGTCGGCACCGCCGCCGGCGATCACCTGGCTCGGATTGATGTCCGGACCGCCGGCTTTCACCGTGACGTCCAACCCCGCGTCCTTGTAGAAGCCCTTGTCCTTCGCCACGTAGTAGCCGGCGAACTGCGCCTGCGTAACCCACTTCAGTTGCAAGGTGAGCTTGTCCTGCGCGAAAGCGATGCTGCTACCGAACGCAAACAGTGCCAGACCCAACAAAAAATTACGGCTTTTCATTTTTCCTCTCCTGAGTTTTCACCAAAAAACATGACAGCCAAATGCGATCACCTGCGATAGGACGGGTGCCAGAACGTGCAAACCCGTTCGATCGCGGCGATCGCGCCATAAAAAACCGATCCGGCCAGGGCGGCGACCGCGATCACCGCCCACACGACATCCACATTGAGCCTTGCCACTTCCGTGCTGATGCGAAATCCCATGCCGAGTATCGGCGAACCGAAGAACTCGGCGACGATCGCGGCGATCAGCGCCAGCGTCGAATTGACCTTGAGCGCATTGAACACGAATGGCAGCGCCGAAGGCAAGCGCAGCTTGGCAAAGGTCTGGCTGAAGCTCGCACCATAGGAATGCATCAGGTCGCGCTGCATGGCGTCGACCGAGGCCAGGCCGGCCAGCGTGTTGACCAACATCGGGAAGAAGGTGACCACGGCGACCACCGCCGCCTTCGAGTGCCAGTCGAAACCGAACCACATCACCATGATAGGCGCGATGCCCACGATCGGCATTGCGCTCGCAAGATTGCACAACGGCAGCACACCGCGCTTGAGGAAAGGGATGCGGTCCGCGATCATCGCGGTGACAAACCCGGCAACGTTGCCGATCGCAAACCCCGCGAGCACCGCTTTCAGGAAAGTCTGGCGGAAGTCCGGCCACAGGATGTCGGCGCGACTGCCCAGTACCGATGCCACCTGCGCCGGCGCAGGCAACAGCACCTGCGGAACCGCGAAGCCGGTGACCACGACTTGCCAGAGATACAGCAGCGCGAGCCCGAACAAGCCGGGCGCGAGCAGCGCAGCCACGCCACTATCGGTCGAGCGTGCGAGCACGTCGAGCCGCTGCCACAGAAGCAGCGTCCAGCCGGCGACGAACAACCACAGTCCCGGCGTCTGGGTGCCGAAGGGACCGGGTCCGCTGAGGAGGATCAGGGTTCCCGCCGCGCCCGCAATCAGGCCCACCGTCCCGGCAACATGATCGACGGCGAAAGAGCGGGACCACAGGCACAGCGCCGCTCCCGCGCAAGCAATCAGCGCAAAGGCGAACGCGGCGCTGTTGGCCATCCAGATCGCCCCTTCCGCTGGCGCCAACAGGCCGGCGACCATCAGGACGATCGCGATCAGGTAAGTCCGGCGATTCGTGCTCATGCGGCTGCCTCCGTAGCCATTCCCGTATAGCAAGCGTCCGTGTGTCGGCAGCTGGCGGCAATCGCGGGCGGTCGCATCCCCATGGAATGGGGCCCCGGCTTCCTGCTCATGTCGCTACCCCTTGTCGACGCATCACCAGGCGCTCCGCGAGCGAAACCACGGACACCAGGATCACGCCGACCAGCGAGGCCATGATCAGCGCCGACCAGATCTGCATCGTCTGTCCGTAATACGATCCGCTCAACAGCCTTGCTCCCAGGCCAGCCTGCGCACCCGTGGGCAATTCGCCGACGATGGCGCCGATCAGGCTCGCCGCAATCGCCACTTTCAGGCTGGCGAACAGGAACCCGGTGGCAGAGGGCCAGCGCAATTTCCAGAATACCTGCGAGCGAGTCGCGCTGTAAGTGCGCATCAGATCCAGTTGCAGGGGATCGGGAGAGCGCAATCCCTTGACTACACCGACGGTCACCGGAAAGAAACACAGATACATTGAAATGATGGCTTTGGGCAGCAGCCCATCGAATCCCAGGTTGCCGAGCACGACGACAACCATCGGCGCGATCGCCAGTATCGGCACGGTCTGGGAGGCGATGATCCACGGCAGCAGGCTGCGATCGAGCACCGGTAGGTGAATGATGCCGATGGCGAGCGTGATACCGAGCGTTGCGCCGAGAACGAATCCGATGAGGGTCGCTGATACCGTGACGCCTGCGTGATAGACCAGGCTGCGCTTGCTGTCGATGGGCGTGGCGAAAACCGTCTGGTAGAAATCACGCGCAACCTGATGCGGAGCCGGCAGCACGGGCCGCGCCATCGACCACGTTGCGTCGACCAGTTGTCGACTCGTCCAGGTGTTGCCATCGCGTTCGAAGCGGTCGATCACCTGCGGCGCATTGAGCCATACCGCCAGGGCGTACCAGCCCACGAAGAGCATCGCGAGGACCGCGGCCACCGGAACGGTGTGAAAGGCGACCCGGGTTCCCCCTGTCGGCCAGACTGCCGCGGGCAGCGCGGCGACGTCAGTCGTCATAGCTGTGTCCGGCACGCAGCGCCTTGCGCACACGATGCGCCACTTCCAGAAAGGCGGTCGTATCGCGAATGTCCAGACCGCGATCGGGCGGCAACTTGTTTTCGACAATTTCCAGGATGCGCCCCGGCCGCGGACTCATCACGACGATCCGGTTCGACAGAAAGACCGCTTCCGAGATCGAATGCGTGACGAACACGATGGTCTTCCTGGTGTGATGCCACAACTGCAGGAGTTGCTCGTTGAGGTGATCGCGGGTGATTTCGTCGAGCGCCCCGAACGGTTCGTCCATCAGCAGGAGTTCGGGTTCGAAGGCGAGCGCGCGCGCGATGGAAACGCGCTGTTGCATGCCGCCGGACAACTGCCACGGAAATTTCCGCTCGAAACCCTCGAGTCCGACCATCGCAAGATACTTGGCGGCACGGGCCCGGCGCTCTGCCGCCGGCATGCCGATGATCTCCAGCGGCAGCAGTACGTTGCGCAATACATTGCGCCACGCATAAAGCGCGGGAGCCTGGAATATGTAACCGTATGCGCGCGCGAGTCGCGCCTGTTCCGGACTGACGCCATTGACCGTGATGCGGCCGGCACTTGGTGTCGCGAGATCGGCGATGACGCGCATCAATGTCGTTTTGCCGCAACCGGAGGGACCGATGAAAGAGACAAACTCGCCACGCCGGATCTGAAGGTCGATGTTTTCGAGTGCCGCAACCGGCGCATCGGCGGTCTGAAACGTCAACGACAGCCCGCTTATGTCGACTGCAATCGGGGACGGTTCGATCAACTTCTCCACTTCCTTCAGCGGGGACGCAGCACGCACGGCAACCCCCTCGGGCAACGTAAAGGCCTCGTCAGGAGTCGACACTGCGGTCACCATACAAACCACTCATCGGGGGATGAACTGAATTGCGACAGCCTACTCCGCGACGCACGCAGAGTCCACGCGCGCAGGCCGGACTAGGCGTCCACCGGCCTGTGGCGCCGACAGGCAGGGACCGTGACAGGTGACGCGTGACAGGTGAGGCGTGACAGGTGACGGGTGACGGGTGACAGGGGTGAGGGGGCGAGGGCCGAGCGGAAAAGGCCTCAGGCACTTGACCCGTCACTCGTCACCCGTCACGCCTCACCTGTCACGCGCCCGTCATTCGGCGCTCCGGACGATGGGCACACAGCCGACCGGGAAATTCACCGAGTTGGCGATGAAACATTTCTCGTGCGCATCGTGGTGCAGCCGCTTGGCGGTTTCCAGATCCGATTCCGCCGTCACCGTTATGTGCGGCCGTAGCGTCACTTCCAGAAAACGACCGCTGCCGTCGTCGGTTTCCTCCATGACTCCGCCCGCATGATCCTCGTAATCGAGCACGATGATCTTGTTGACCGCGCACAGGTGCAGATACCA
>JANOGH010000309.1:0-5023 GCA_031414075.1 Betaproteobacteria bacterium
CCACATCTTGTTGCCATTGAGCATGTAACGGTCGCCCTTTATTTCGGCGCGCAATTTCATGCTGACCACGTCCGAACCCGAGTTTGGCTCGCTCATCGCCAGCGCGCCGACGTGCTCGCCGGAAATCAACCGGGGAAGATAGTGGCGCTTCTGCGCTTCGGTTCCGTTGCGGTTGATCTGGTTCACGCACAGGTTGGAATGCGCGCCGTAGGACAGCCCGACCGAGGCTGAGGCTCGCGAGACCTCTTCCATCGCCACCACATGGGCCAGATAGCCCATGCCGGTGCCGCCGTATTCTTCGCCGACGGTAATGCCATGCAGGCCGAGGTCCCCCAGCTTGCGCCACAAGTCCATCGGGAATTCGTTGCGCCGGTCAGTTTCCGTGGCGCGCGGCGCGATCTCGTGTGAGGCGAAGTTCCGCACGGTGTCGCGCAGCATTTCGATGTCCTCGCCGAGATCGAAATCGAGAGTGGGGAAGGAAGTCATCGCTGGTTTCTCCGGTTGCGCATACGGGAATTCCGGGCCCCAAGCCGGGCAAGAGACCTCCGTTGAGGGCCGACTTTAATTGACGTTTACGTTAACGTCAATGCATCGTTGCCTCCGGCGCATAAAGGATTGCCGGTCAGTCGGTTAGCCCCTGCTACCGCAGCGCAGGCCGAACCGCCGACCGAGGCCCGCAAAAGCCGGCCGCTGCATTGCAACAAATAATAAGAATCAGCTATTTGTACGCCCTTTCCCGGCGACCCTGGCCTGCCGCGGCGAAGTTTTGTCATTGCCATCGAGGAATTTGCGGCACTGGTCTTCGAACGCAGCAATTTCACCCAGCACGACCTCGATGTCTTCGCGTTGCTGCTCCAGAATGCTGCGGCGTTTGCGCAGCACCTGCTGCAGACGCCCGACTTGTGCGTGCTCGTCCTTGGCCGCGTCGTACATGTCGATCAGTTCACGGATTTCGGACAGCGACAATCCCAGTCGTTTCCCCCGCAACGTGAGTTTCAGGCGCACCTTGTCGCGATTGCCGTAGACGCGGTTGCGGCCCGCGCGCGTGGGGGCGATCAATCCGTGGTCTTCGTAGAACCGGATCGCGCGAGTGGTCAGGCCGAACTCGCGTGCGAGTTGCGTAATCGTGTAAGTAGTGTCGGCCATGCGTGCGGCAGTTTACGTAAGCGTCAAGTAGAATCCAACTATAGCGCGGCCCCTCCCCTGACTGGTATCAGTTCATGCAGACATCCGTACTCCCGGCGGCCGTAGACGTTGCCAGCCCGATGAGCTTCCCTTTCGCGGAACCGCCCCTTGCCGGCAGCGTTTGCGAGGTCGCCCCCGGACTCTACTGGCTGCGCATGCCGCTGCCGTTCGCGCTGAATCACATCAATCTCTGGTTGCTGCGCGACGCAGACGGGTGGACCGCGGTGGACTGCGGCATCGGTCTGGACGACACGCGCGCCCATTGGGAGACGATCCTCGCTGCAGTCGTCGGCCATTCCGGACTGACGCGCGTATTGGTTACCCATTTCCATCCCGACCATTTCGGCAACGCCGGCTGGCTGACGCAGCGCTTCGGGGCGCCGCTATGGATGACCGAGACGGAATTCCTGACCGCGCACGCACAATACGAAACAATGGCCGGGTTCGGGTCGGATGCCACCGCGGCCCTGTTTTCGGAACACGGCCTCGACGCGCAACGTGTGTCGGGGGTCTCCGGGCGCGGCAATTCGTACCGCAAAGTCGTGGGAGAACCGCCAACCCGCTTCGTGCGCATGCTGGACGGCGACGAAATCCGGATAGGCGGCAACGACTGGCGCGTAATCATCGGTTACGGCCATGCTCCCGAGCACGCCGCGCTCTACTGCAAGTCCCTCGGCGTGCTGATTTCGGGCGACATGCTGTTGCCGAAAATCAGCACCAACATCAGTGTCTGGCCCACCAAGCCGGAGAGCGATCCGCTCAGGCAGTTCCTGCGCTCGATCGATCGCTTCACGGAACTTCCCGCCGATACGCTGGTGCTTCCGTCACACGGCCTTCCCTTCCGCGGCGCGCATCACCGCGTGCAAATGCTGCATGACCATCATCGCGACCGCCTGGCGGAGGTGCTCGATGCCTGTTCGCAACCCCGTTCCGCGGCGGATCTGCTTGCGGTGCTGTTCCGGCGCACGCTGGACACCCATCAGACATTTTTCGCGATGGGTGAATCGATCGCGCACCTGAATTACCTCTGGCTTCAGGGCAAGCTTTTTCGATCGCGCGATGGCGATGGCGTCTACCGCTTCCTCAATCAGGTCAGATGAAAGTCGCCGGAGTGGCGTACCGCAGCGTCTGGCGAGAAGCAGACCGCGTGGCGATCATAGACCAGACCCGCCTGCCTTTTGAATTCCATACGCTGCGGGTTTCCGACTGCGATGAGATCGTACACGCGATCCGTTCGATGCAGGTGCGCGGCGCGCCGCTGATCGGGGCGACCGCCGCTTATGGCATCGCGCTGGCGATGTCCGCCGACGCTTCCGATGCCAGCTTGCAGCTTGCTGCGCAGTCGCTCGGCAACGCTCGACCGACTGCGGTGAACCTGCGCTGGGCGATCAAGCGCATGACCGGACGACTGCATGCAATCGCGCCGCCGGATCGCGCCGATGCGGCCTGGACGGAAGCCGGGAACATTGCAGATGAAGATGTCGCGTGCAATCTATCCATCGGCCGCCATGGACTGGAATTACTGCGTGGCATTGCCAGTCGGAAGGGCAGCGTGAACGTGCTGACGCATTGCAATGCCGGCTGGCTCGCGACCGTGGATGTCGGCACGGCGCTCGCGCCGATCTATCTTGCGCACGACGAAGGCATTCCGGTGCATGTCTGGGTCGACGAAACCCGGCCGCGCAACCAGGGTTTGCTGACCACTTGGGAGCTTTCCCAGCACGGCGTGCCGAATACGCTGATCGCCGACAACGCCGGCGGACATCTGATGCAGCGGGAACAGGTCGATCTCGTCATCGTCGGCGCCGATCGCGTCACGGCAGCGGGAGACGTCTGCAACAAGATCGGCACCTACCTTAAAGCGCTTGCTGCAAAAGACTGCGCCGTTCCGTTCTATGCCGCCGTTCCTTCACCGACCATCGACTGGAGTATCCATGACGCTTTACGGGAAATCCCGATCGAACAGCGCAGCGGCGTGGAAGTGACGACGATGCCGGTAATGGGCGCCGACAATCGGGCCGCGCTCGCGCGGATCGCACCGGACGGGACGCGCGCGGCCAATCCGGCCTTCGATGTCACGCCGGGGCGACTGGTGACGGCAATCATCACCGACCGCGGTATCGCGCCGGCGAGCCGCGAAGGCCTCCATGACCTGTATCGGAAGAAGGTCGCCTGAACATGACCGAACTGCGACTCAGGAAGCAAATCATCGCTACTGCCCTTCGCATGAACGCTCTCGGCATCAATCGCGGCAAGTCGGGCAATGTCAGCGCACGCTGGAAAGACGGCTTTCTGGTTACGCCTTCCGGATTGCCCTACGAAGAAACCAAGCCTGGCGATATCGTCTTCATCGACGCGAAGGCCAAGGCAAAAGGAAAACGCCCGCCTTCTTCCGAATGGCGTTTCCACTTCGATCTCTATCAGCGCAAAAGCGAAGTCAACGCAGTGGTGCACACGCACTCCAGCTTTGCGACGACGCTGGCCTGTCTCGGGATGGCCGTGCCGGCTTTCCACTACATGGTGGCCGTGGCCGGCGGCAACAGCATACGCTGCGCGCCTTACGCAACCTTCGGCACGCAAACGCTTTCCGACCTTGCGCTCGGGGCACTGAAAGAGCGCAAGGCGTGCCTGTTGGCGAACCACGGCATGATTGCAACCGGCGAGGACCTCAAGGGCGCGCTGGCGCTGGCCGTCGAGGTCGAGGCGTTGTGCGAGCAGTACTGGCGCGCGCTGCAGATCGGCAAGCCCAATATTCTGCCCGACGATGAGATGACCGTCGTCGTGGAAAAGTTCAAGACCTACAACATGCAAGCGCGCTGAATCGTCATGACGCTTGCACTCATTCAAACTTAGTCCTAGCTTAGTCACATGGCCGAAGAAAAATCCAACCCGCCCGCATCCGCTGATCCGACCGAATTCGCCCGCGTCTTCGCGGAAATTGCGCTGCGCAGCAAACATCTGGTCGAAACCCGCCTGGCCGAACAAGCCCGGCATGTCGGTGAAGAGCCAACCGATGAACTCGGTGTTGGCAAGGCATTCGCCGAACTCGCGGGCAAACTGATGAGCGATCCGTTCAAGCTGGCGGAAATGTCGCTGCGCATGTGGCAGGATTATTTCACGCTCTGGCAGAACACCGCGCTCAAAGCTTCCGGAGGCGAAGCACCGGCGGTGGCGGAACCCGGCAAGTCAGACAACCGTTTCAAGGGCGAGTTGTGGCAGAGCAACCTGGTGTTCGATTACATCAAGCAGTCCTATCTGATCGCCGCGCAGAATATCCAGAAATCGGTGTCCGAGGTCGAAGGACTCGATCCCCAGACCGAGCGCAAGGTGAAGTTTTTCACCCGGCAGTATATCGACGCTCTCGCGCCGACCAATTTCGTGCTGACCAATCCAGAGGTGCTTAAGACCACGATCGAGACCGGTGGCAGGAATCTGCTCGACGGGCTGAATCATCTTCTGCAGGATATCGATCGCGGCGACGGCAAGCTGGCCATCAGCATGACCGACCCCAAAGCGTTCAGGATGGGTGAGAACGTCGCCAGCACGCCCGGCAAGGTGGTATTCCAGAATGATCTGATGCAGCTGATCCAGTACCAGCCGACCACGAGCGAGGTCTGCAAGACTCCACTGCTGATCGTGCCGCCCTGGATCAACAAGTATTACATCCTCGACCTGCGGGCCAAGAATTCCTTCATCCGCTTTGCGCTGGACCAGGGCATCACGGTATTCGTGATTTCCTGGGTGAACCCGGACGATAAGCACGCTAACAAGACCTTCGACGTTTATCTGCTGGAGGGCCCGCGCGCACGCGCGTGGCGTGGTCCATCGCGACCTCAAA